>JBGVAV010000168.1:0-9243 GCA_045224915.1 Treponema sp. | reverse complement strand
GCGTTCCGTGGGCTGGGGTAGATTCTCTTATGGCTCCTGATTATTTTGCAAACGAAGATTGCCTTCTTACAAACTCTGCTGGTGCCTATGGAGTTTCTATTGCCGAACATATGATTGCAACTTCTCTTGTGATGATGCGCCGTCTGGATGAGTTTATGGAAGAAACCCGTAATGGTCAGTGGCTCAAACCCCGCCCGCAAAAATCTCTTAAGGATTGCCGCATAACAGTACTTGGTACCGGTGACATTGGAACAACTTTTGCAAAACGTGCCGACGCTTTTGAACCCGCTTGTATTGTTGGAGTTTGCCGTAGCGGAAAGAGCAGTGAAGCTGTATATGACAAAATTCTTCCTGTTTCCGAGCTTGATACAATTCTTCCTCAAACAGATCTTCTTGCAATGAGTCTGCCGTCTACTCCAGAAACAAAAGGAATCCTTTCGCGCGAACGTATGTCTCTTTTGCCAGAGGGCGCATACATTGTAAACGTAGGCCGTGGTTCTGCCATAGACGAAGCAGCCCTTGCTGATAATCTTGAAAGCGGACATATTGCAGCTGCTGCCCTTGATGTTTTTCAGACAGAACCGCTTCCTTCTTCAAGCCGTTTGTGGAAAACAAAAAATCTTTTAATTACTCCACACGTTGCAGGAAACATGACGCTTGCTCATACACGTAATAAAAACGTTCAGATGTTTATAGAAGATTTACATAATTTTGCTGCGGGAAAACCTTTGCATTATCTTGTAGACAGAAAGCTTGGATATTAACAGGAGTGTTACAGTTCTTCCAGCTCTTCAAATTCCTCAATCTCTTCGATTTCATCGAGGGCCTCAACTTCTTCAAGAGGTTCTGCAACCTCACCTTGAGTTATATCTTCAATATTTTGTGTAATCAAATCGGCATCATTAAACAGGTAGTCGTTGTATTCTTTGAGTACATTAGAAAAGTCTACTTTTAAGAATGTCTGCAGATATTTTTGTTCCGCTCTGATTTCATCAAACTCTTCGTTAAGCTTTTGCACAATTACAGGATCAAGTTCTCCTTCTTCGGTCATCTTGTTAATTATGCCTAACGTGTGCTCCTTTGAAAATTCTCCTTTGTAGCTGCGGTTGTCGGTAAGGGCACTTGTGATATCTGCAATTGTCAAAACTCTCTGCGCATTTGTAAGCTCGCTGCCGTCCAGATGCATTGGGTAACCTTTACCGTTGATTTTTTCATGATGACGGAATGCCAGATCAAAAATCCGTTTTGAAACTATGTTTCCTAAAATTCGTTTTGTGTGATTTACATGATATCGCATAATTCCCATATCTTCAGGCGAGAGCTTACCAGGAAATTCCAGAATGCGGGTAGGGGTAGCAATTTTCCCAATGTCGTGAACTATGGCTGCTGTAAAAAGTGCATTCAAATCGGCATCAGGAAGTCGAAGTCGTTTTCCAAGCGAAAGGGCATAACACGATGTATTGATGGAATGAGTCAATGTAACTGTGCTCTTAAAATCAAGAAAATATACAAGAAGCTTGAGCAGCTGCTGTGTGTCTTCGGGATTAAATCTTACTCTGTATAAAAAGCGCTCCAGTTCATTGTAGTAATCGGTGTTTTTAAGCTTGTCTACGAGCGCATTATTTTTGTTCAGTTCATTAAAGGCTTGCGCAAATTTCGGATCAAAATAACCTGGAGCAAGTTCATTAACATCTGCAGGTAACGGCTCATCCGGATGCGCCCTCAAAAAATCACTCACTCTTGCGCACATATAAATGATTGATTTGTAATCTGTCTGGTAAATAAATTTTTTTAGATTTTCATCAAACGGCTGATTAAAAGTTTCAAGTGCCTGTGCATCATTTTTGAGCGGTGTCATGAACTCAAGATAATAATACGAAAACATATATTTGCTTTCGACTTTTTTATCATTAGAAAAATAATCAACTTCGTTTGTGTAGGGAGTTTCGCCGTAAAGCAAATCCGGCCTGAAAAATCCAAGCGTATGGAACAATGATAAAATGACAAGATTTACAGTGGAGCATCGAGCGTTCATTGGCTGTGTTTTTGCCACTTGAAGCGCAAGATATGCTGTTCGTTCATTATGCATAACTATGGCGTTGTTTATATTAAACAGCATTCGGTTTGCGATTCTGATTATTTGCCCGGCATTAAGAGTATCTTCTGGCTTTTGCAAATCTAAATCAAATTGCGCCATATTCTACTATTATACCATAGGTCTTTATTAAATCAATTTATTTAGAACGTGGTCCTTTTGACGCCAGTTTTTGTCTACCTTTACCTGAAGATCAAGATCGATTTTTTGTATGTAAATTTCGCTGAGCTTTTTAAGAGCTGCAACCCTGATTTCTTTAATTTTTGCAGCGCCTTTTCCAATTACAATGCCTTTCTGACTTTCGCGTTCAACACAAAGAAATGCGCGTATCCAAAGCTTTTTGCCGTCATTTCGTTTTTCAACATCTGCAACCTGAACATAGACTGCATGAGGAATTTCATCTGCCAGACGGTTGATTGCTTCTCCACGGATAACCTCGCAAATGCGGAAGGTGAGATCCTGGTCAGTGTAAGTTTCTTCATCATAAATTGGAGTGCCTTCCGGGGAAATATTGTACAACGCCTTGAGTACTTCATTTATTCCAATATCTTTTTGTGCAGACATTTCGAGTATTCGTTCACCCGGAATCTCGGGAAGTGTTTGTTTTATAAACTCACGGATTGCCAGTGGTTTAGAAGAAGGCAAATCTGTTTTGTTAATTGCAACAACAGTCTTTGCCTGAAGCTTTTCCAAAAGGCGTGCGGTGAGGGCTTCTTCATCTCCCGGCTGCCTTGTAGCATCAATTACATAAAGCGCGCAGTCAATTCCTTCAAGCTGACTTTCTGTAACGCTTTTGAGCTTGAGATTCAGTTTTTTGTCCGATTCATGATAGCCCGGCGTATCAATAAAAATGAGCTGCCCAAACGATGTGTTTACAATTCCCTTGATTGCATTTCGCGTAGTCTGCGGAATAGGCGACACAATACTAACCGGCTCCTGACAAGCCGTATTCAAAAAAGTAGATTTCCCTGCCGACGGCCGCCCAATTATTGCCACAACCGCAGTTTTTAAGGTTTCTGGTGTTTCCATGTTTTTATTGTATCATAAAAGTAATTTTATAACAGCATGATTTTACAAGAATCCCCCATCCTGTACTCTAAAAAAACTATTCCCACTTCCACAAATTTTGTGCTATTATATACTTATGCCTGATGTAGTTACTAAAATTGGGACGCCATTGAATTTGGGAGCAACAATTACTCCGGAAGGCGTTAATTTTTCAATATATAGTAAGGATGCCACTGCAGTAAGTCTGTGTCTTTTTGACGATGACAAGTCGCAGAAGCCGTATACGGTAATTCCTTTTGACCCGAAGAAAAATAAAACGGGTGACATCTGGCATATTGAGCTTTGCGGGCTAGGGGCAGGCGCTCTTTATCTTTACAAAGTAGACGGACCTTACGAACCAACAAAAGGTCTCCGCTTTAATCCAAATAAATATCTTTTTGACCCTTATGCAAAAGCTTTTACAATAGGTTCTGTTTTTCGTTCATATAATGCGCAGCACCGTCAGGGCTTTTCTGCAAATGAAGGCGGTGAACTTCAGGACCTTTCTGACTTTCCAAAATGCGTTGTTGTAAACGACGACTTTGATTGGGAAGGCGATCACCCGCTCAATTATCCGCTTGAAAAAACTGTAATTTATGAAACTCATCTTAAAGGTTTTACTGCCTCCAGCACTTCCGGCCTTGCTCCAGAAATTGCGGGCACCTACAAAGGCTTTACTCAAAAAATTGACTACCTTTGCGACCTTGGTGTAACTTCTGTAGAGCTCCTGCCAATTTTTGAGTTTGATGAAAACGAAACTGCAAATACAAATCCGCGCACAGGAGAAACTTTGGTAAATTACTGGGGCTACTCAACAATAGGATTCTTTGCTCCAAAAACAGGCTACGCTGCAGACAAAGCGCCTGGTGGTCCAGTTCGCGAATTCAAACAGATGGTAAAGGAGCTTCACAAAGCCGGCATAGAAGTAATTCTTGATGTTGTATACAATCACACTGCCGAAGGAAACGAGCGCGGCTATGCCTTTGAATTCCGCGGGCTCCAGAATGATGTTTATTATTCGCTCCCACAAAATGACAGGCAGTATTACATGAACTTCAGCGGCTGCGGTAACAGCGTAAACTGTAATCATCCGGTGACTGCACAGTTTATAATTGACAGCCTGCGATACTGGGTGCTCCAGATGCACGTAGACGGCTTCCGTTTTGACCTTGCTTCTATTCTTACCCGTGCTCCAAATGGAACGCCTATTCCTTATGATATGCCTTCACTCACTGCTACAATAAGCCTTGATCCTGTTCTTGCAAAAACAAAAATTATTGCAGAGCCTTGGGATTGTGCAGGCCTGTACCAGCTTGGAGGCTTCCCCGGCGGATCTTTTGCAGGCCTTAACCGATGGTCAGAATGGAACGGCCGTTTCCGTGATGATATCCGCCGCTTTATTCGCGGGGATGATGACGCAACTACAGGAGCCGCAACACGTATTGCCGGAAGCTCCGATGCCTACAACCATTCAGGCCGCGCCCCAACAGCTTCAATAAATTTTATAACCGCTCACGATGGTTTTACTCTCAACGACCTTGTTACTTATAACCATAAGCATAACGAAGAAAACGGCGAAGAAAACCGCGACGGTTCTGATGACAACTTAAGCTACAACCACGGATTTGAAGGGGAGTGTACTAACCCAAAAATCCAGGCGCAGCGCCTTAGAAAAATCAAAAATTATCTTATATATCTTTTTGTTTCGCAGGGTGTTCCAATGCTTCTTGGTGGAGACGAAATGCGCCGCACTCAGGGAGGTAACAACAACGCCTACTGCCAGGACAACGACATCAGCTGGATAAACTGGACGCTTGCTCAAAAAAACAAAGGCCTGGTTCGCTTTACAAAAAATCTGATTGCCTACCGCAAGGCCCACAGCATTTTCTCACGCAAACAGTTCTTTACCGACTGCTACGACAACAATACAGTTCCAGAAATTGCCTGGTATGATATTAATGCAAAAAATCCAGACTGGAGTAAACAAAAACGCTTCCTTGCTTTTAAGCTCAACGGTTCCTATTCCTGCCATCCAGAAGCTCAGGAAAATGATTTTTACATTGCAACAAACACCGATATTTATGACCTTACAATAACGCTTCCTGCACTTTCTGATGGCCGCCAGTGGCACCTTGTTGCAGACACATCTCTTTCAAGCCCGGAAGATATTGCAGAACCAGGAAACGAAGAACTCCTCCGCGAACAGCGCCGCTACGTGCTTCTTTCCGGCGCCACAGTAGTTCTTATTGGAAAGTAGATTGCCACGTTAAGTTGCAACTCCCCAAATTATGCTGTAAAATATATAAATCATAAAACTCATCGTAAAAAGTAGACTTTATTTTATTAGGAGACTTTTTAATGGAATTCAACAAAGAACAATTCAAAGAAAACCTTTCTGCACGTTTGCGCCGTCAGTATGGAAAAGACATTTCGCAGGCAAACAAGCACGACCTTTTTGATGCTGTTTCTGCAAGTGCAATAGAAATTATCATGCCAAACTGGATGGCAACCCGCGCAGAATACGATAAAAAACCTGTAAAGCAGCTTTATTATTTGTCTGCAGAGTTCCTTATGGGACGTGCCTTGAGCAACAACCTTATCAACGCAGGAATCAAAGACTCTGTAAAAGAAGTTCTTAAAGAAATGAACATCGACTTTGATATGATCGAAGACGAAGAGCCGGATGCTGGTCTTGGAAACGGTGGTCTTGGACGACTTGCTGCCTGCTTCCTTGATTCTCTTGCAACTCTTGATTATCCGGGACACGGCTACGGAATCCGCTATGAATATGGTATGTTTGAACAGCGCGTAGAAGACGGCTACCAGGTTGAATATCCTGATAACTGGCTTGCCCACCGCGACCCTTGGGAAATCAAACGTTCTGACCTTGCTGTTACAGTAAAGTTTGGAGGAAACATCTGCTACGGAAAAACTCCAGACGGTCAGCCACGCTTTTATATTGAAAATGCAGAGGAAGTTACAGCAACTCCTTATGATATGCCAATCATTGGTTTTGGAACAAACACTGTAAACACATTGCGCTTGTGGCAGGCATCAAGCCCTAACGGCTTTGATCTTCAGCTTTTTAACAACATGGAATATAACCGTGCCGTTGAACGCCAGAACTCTGCAGAAAATATCAGCCGCGTTTTGTATCCTAACGACAATGGTCCAAGCGGTAAGGCACTTCGTCTTAAGCAGCAGTACTTCTTCTCTTCTGCATCTCTTCAGGATCTTGTCCGCCACTATGTTGCAAACCACGGAACAGACTTCAGCCATTTTGCAGACTACCATGTAATTCAGCTCAACGATACACATCCTGTAGTTGCAATTCCTGAACTTATGCGCATCCTTCTTGATGACTACAACGTTGGCTGGGATGATGCATGGAACGTTGTAACACATACCTTTGCTTATACTAACCATACAATTCTGGCTGAGGCTCTTGAGAAGTGGCCTATCTCTATTTTCCAGGGATTGCTTCCACGTATCTATCAGATTGTAGAAGAAATCAACCGTCGTCTTGTAATTGAACTTCGCCAGAAGTTCCCTAACGATTATTACAAGCACGAGCACATGGCAATCATTCATAACAACATGGTTTACATGGCCTGGATGGCAATCCATGCCTGCTTCAGCGTAAACGGTGTTGCTGCTCTTCATACTGAACTTTTGAAAACTGCAGAGCTTAAAGACTGGTATGCAATTTACCCTCAGAAGTTCAACAATAAAACAAACGGTATTACACAGCGCCGCTGGCTCCTTAATGCTAACCCACGCTTGAGCGACTTTATTACAACCCGCATTGGTCACGGCTGGGAAAAAGATTTGAAAAAGCTTAAGGCTCTGGAAAAGTTTGCAGATGATGATGCCTCGCTTGATGAACTTATCAAAATCAAAATGGAAAACAAGCAGGACCTTGCAGATTACCTCAAGCATGCTCAGAATGAATTCCTTGACCCAGAATCAATCTTTGATGTTCAGGTTAAGCGCCTTCACGAGTACAAGCGCCAGCTGCTCAACGTGCTTCACATTATGTATGAGTACAACCGCCTTGTAGAAAATCCTGATTATGATCCACCTGCACGCACTTATATTTTTGGTGCCAAGGCCGCATCCGGTTACCGCCGTGCAAAGTCTATCATCAAATTGATTAATACTGTTGCCGACAGAATTAACAATGACCGCCGTGTTCGCGGAAAGATTCGTGTTGTATTCGTAGAAAACTACCGCGTTTCTGTTGCAGAAAAAATCTTCCCTGCAGCAGATGTTTCAGAGCAGATTTCTACAGCAGGTTACGAAGCTTCTGGTACATCAAACATGAAGTTCATGGTAAACGGTGCTTTGACACTTGGAACTATGGACGGTGCTAACATTGAGATTTTTGAAGAAGCAGGAAAAGAAAACGGATTTGTTTTTGGTCTCCTCACAGAAGAAATCAAAAAGATGGAAGCAGAGCATTCTTACAATCCACAGGAATACATCGACTGTAATCCAGCTCTTGCAAAGGTTATTAACCAGCTTGTAGACGGAACTTACGATCCAACACATCAGCTTTTCAAAGAGCTTCACGACTCACTTGTTTACGGTGTAGAAGGTCAGCGTCCTGATGTTTACTACGTTCTTGCCGACTTTGATTCTTACTGCAAAGCCCAGGACAAAATTGCCGCTGCCTATGCCGACAAGAAAACCTGGGCCCGCAAGGCACTTATCAACATCGCCAATTCCGGCAAGTTCTCAAGCGACCGCACAATCGAAGATTACGTAAGAGATATCTGGAAGCTCGATAAACTTCAGATTAACTAAGCATCGTAGATTGCTTCGTCGTTGCACTCCTCGCAATGAAAGATTTATTCCAATAAAAAGGCCGTCCATTTCTGGACGGCCTTAGTTATTTGGAGGATTTAATTACAAGAGATTACAATCCGAGCATGCTTTCAACTTTCTTTTCAAGAGGAAGCTTTTTAGCAGTACCTGATGCAAGGTCGATGCTAACTGTGATGTAACCACCGTTTGTCTTTACTGCATTGTAAATCAATTCCTTTTCCTCAAGTTTGAATGAGTAGATTCCAAAGAATAAAGCCTTGTTTGCATCAGTTGCAAGTAAATCTTTTGTTGTACCATTTGACTGATAGTAAATAGTCTTTTTGTCCTTTGAAAGTGCTGCAATTCCAGTTGAGTTTGCTACTACAGGGTTCTGATACCAAGGATCTGTTTCATCACGCTGCTGGAAATCATAATCCCATCTTGGTCTGAACTGAAGTGTTGCAAGGTCACCTGGCTGGTCGCATTTGAAGTTTCCTTTGTTATCTGTGAGCTGGAATGCTGTAGAATGAGAGTTATTACCTTTTGTTCCATCGGCATTAACTTTGTTTTCATCCCAGATGTCACTCAAAACCCAAGTTCCTTCGTTGTTAGCAAGAATGATACCGTTCATCTTTGAACCAAATGCACTCTTGAAGAATTTTTCATCGCCTTCTGGAAGATATGCAGACTTTGTTGTTCCTTTCTGGTACATGAAATAATGAAGAGGGAAGGTGTAACCATTTGCTTCAGATGTTTTTACAAAACCTTCACCTGCTGCAAGTCCTCTGCACCAAACATCATTGTAGAAACTGTCTATCAGGTTAGAGAAAAGGTTATTTTCGTCCCATTCACTTGGATCTTCAATTCCATCATACTCTGCAAAACTTGTTTCAAACAGATATTTCAAAGCTGCTTCGTCTTTAAGATTTTTGTCTGCAAGTTTCTTAAAGTTCTTTGTATATGTATGTGTACCTGTCTCATCATCATAAGCACATTCAACATTTTCCATATCAGCAAATGCAGAGAAGTTTAATTCAATGTCACCCTTGTAAGCACAAAGTCCTTTGAGGTAATTAAGCAATTCTGAGTAATCTGTGTCTGCACTTGCAGGAATTACATTTCGATAACTCTGATCTTCTCTATATGCCTTAGTATCTTTTGTATCAACTTTGTAAATGTGAGTCTTTACAAAATCAAGAATCTGCCACCATTCAGCAGCATGATAGTGTTTTACATCTTTTGCAGCAAAGTTTCCGTTAATATCAGCTTCTGCTACATAAAGTCCTGCATTTGGT
>JBGVAV010000167.1:0-3445 GCA_045224915.1 Treponema sp. | reverse complement strand
AAATACACTTCAGCACAAAAATATATATATTAACATAAGGCAGCAATGGAGATGACTAAACTTACCGTAAAAAACAATTACCTTCCAAGGCTAGCATATCAATATGCTAATAAAAAAATCAAAATCTCCCAATTCTACATTCGAGCGATAATAATCTTCCAAGGCTTTTAAAACGTCCTTGCCATTATCTTTAGCCACCATTTTTTTGAATCCATTTTCCATAACGTCAACGTGGGCAGTTTTGCAATTATTTAAGCGAAGAGCCGTATTCGGATAAATCGAAATAAGTAAAGCCTCGACAAAGCACTGGATATCCGTTTTTTGAACTTGAAGAGAATCGATCTTATTTTCCGCCACACTCGATAAATTTATCGAAGGCGTCTGTATTTTATTTTTTTATCAGAATCAAGGTTTGTCTGTTGGCCCAGAAGAAAGCCAAGCATCAAGGCAACCATAAAAACTATGACAACGACTATTACATTTTTTTGGAGAACGTTTTATATTCAGCGTTTTTCATTTGGAGTTGTCCTTGTTCAATAAACCTTGTTCATAAATATAACCTATTTTGTCAATCCTTTCTTTTCTTGACAATACTTAGCTCTTTTTTCTTTACTTGATTCAATTTGTTCTTTTTGCTGCGAAGTATAACAACAGTCCATAAATAATCTGCTAAAATACGCATCATCAAGAGTCAATTCACTGGGAATGAAATAAGATAAGAAATCATCATAAGCCAACCCCATCCTTAAATCAACTAATTTGCCATCGTCATATAAAAAATCCAATGGCGATAAAAGGGAATCAAGCAACAAGGATTTTCCTTGATATGAGCCGAAAAGATAATTCAACTGATACATCTTGGTTGCTGCAAAACACGAGCCTCTTTTTTCGGGCATTAATCACACGAGGCTGTCCTTTTTCTATAATGTTGACATCGTAATTATTCTCGACATACGTGTTTTGATGTTTAGACGAACTATCGCTAAATATAACAGTAGGATAAATTATGATTTCGCAGAAAGATGCCTCGTCTTTTTCAACATCTTTCATCCCTCCAATACGACCCAATGAAACAAAATCAGCATTTGCAGGAGATATACTTACCGACGTCCTATTTTGAGAAAGCCTTTTATAAAATAACTGAATGTCCTGCTCATTTTTCCCAATCGACATAAAGTGTTTTTTGACTTTTTCCTTCAATAATTCGATTGATGGCCATTTGGTTCGAGAAGGATTCAAGTAAGGCGTATAGAATGCATGCAACAGCGGCATGTTCCCGAACAAAAAATAGTCTTTTTTTTCTTTGATACACGTTGTGCCCATATCAAGAACAAAATCAAATTCTTCTGGAATTAACATACCAAATCTATCCAAAAAGAAGGCGTCTGTAGAAGTTAGGATGGTCGTACCCATAGAATAAAAAATTTGGTTATCGAATTTGTTTTCATTGTGATTAGCCGTCATATAGACCGGATGGAAAAGGAAACTGTCTATATAAGTTTTTTTCCAACCATTTGATTGTAATCGAGTTCCTTCACGAACTACTGTTCCCTTATTTTTTATAACATATAAAATCTTTGTATCAATGTTCGTATATGTGGAATCTAAGGGAATGTTAACAACAACTGCTGCAAAATCAGAATTGGGATAATCTTCTAACATGCCCACATTTTTTACATAATCACCTGAAAACGCTTCCGATTCCTCTAAATTCACCAAAGTATTGGGGTCAACTAATATTCCAAACACCGATAAAAGAGAAACGCTATCAGTCTCGGATGCCAAGCAAAATGATGTTAAAAATATAAGCAGAAGGAAACGCATTTAATTATTCCTATTTCCTTTTTGGGAGAAAATTATAATGGTTGCTATAGCCCATTTTCGGAATACCATATCCCCTTTCATTCCACAAGCCTCTTGCCTTAAATTCTGGGGAAGCTTACAGTCGTAGCCGATGTCGCTGACGAAGTTCGTGGCTGTCGCGGCCCCGCGCAGTTTGACATTCACTGCATCAAGCAGCGAGGCCTCGTTGTATGCGGGCAGAATCTCGCTCACGGGAATGCTTGAGTTGTGCGGGGTCCTGATGCTCGTGGCTCGGTTCAGCGCGTCGTAGGCGGTAACCGTCGTGAACGTCTCCGGTTCCAGCAGGGAGTCCGGGTCGGCGACGTTCTCGCAAAGGAAACCGAGTTCTAGCAACAGCGTTTCTAAATCAGAAGATTTCTCCTGAAATTTGTGGGAATTAGTCCGTAAAGAAACTCTGGGCATAGAGTTAATATAAGATTATTTTTTCGGCATCGGCATCGTGAGAATGGTGGCTTTTACCCGAGATTCACCATAAAACGAGCTAAGGCCAAAGACAACAATTTTATTTTCTGAAACATACAATCTTTCAAGCGAAAAAAAAGGTATTTTTTCATTGCGCCACGTTT
Organism: Treponema sp.; assembly: GCA_045224915.1. GTDB lineage: Bacteria > Spirochaetota > Spirochaetia > Treponematales > Treponemataceae > Treponema_D. The sequence continues at coordinate 1,016 of JBGVAV010000167.1, read as the reverse complement.
TTCCACCATCAATACTATAATATAAATAATGAAGCAGCGTCCCTGCAGTCATTTGAAAGTCAAAGAGTCCTACCATTAAATCGTCTTTTACATAAAAATCAGATGGGTTCATGTGTTTTGTGCGCCATATATGCCACTTATTTTTGAAAGAGCCTTGCACACTAAACTCATCTTTTTCTTTGTGCAAGATACGGACTTCATGTATTGAAGTTAATTCGTCATCATACCCACAAACTAACCAATCCCTATCGTTTTGAGAAAGCTTTATCCCACCACCTTGGCAATATTCCAACAAGTTTGCAGATACTTTATTATCATATAAATTAGCATTCTCAACTTTTTCCCATTTTTTAAAATTTCCGTCAGACATATAAACAGGGTAACTCACTATATCACCTATCTTTAAATGCGATACTAAGAACATTCTGTCGCCAATATGTTTGTATCTCACTACACCTAAGTCTAGGTCTATTTTCAACACATTCCAATTTTTTCCACCATTTCTAGATTGCAAAGCAATAGGTCTTCCCTTTTTTTCCAAAGATGGAACGGACGTTCCAAATATTGTAATCGTTTCTTCATTATCAATTACAATCTCTTGAATAAGATCGAATGTATTATAAAATGAATACTCTTTTTTTTCAAACACACTTGACACACCTTCAAAAATCCATTTGTTGTCCATTCTGTTTAGTTTCGATATACTCAAAAAAATTAGCGGACTAAACAGTAAAAGGCATAAAAGAACTACGCAGCTAATGGCTGCAATTTTCTTAAATTTTATAAGTTTAATTTTTGAAAATATGATCATAGTATATATCTTTACAAACAAAAAAACTTATATCTATTGATTTAAAATCTGCAAATGAGATTTTAGTTGTTCTGAAATAGCATTTCGTACATAATCACTATATTTTCTCGCAAGAGTATGGATTTGTAGTTTTTTTAATAGTGGGTTCATGAACAACCATATTCATTACCGGTTAAGTTAAAATATATCCTTTTTTCTTGTTAAG
>JBGVAV010000166.1:0-5311 GCA_045224915.1 Treponema sp. | reverse complement strand
TTTGTAAAGTTCGTTATGGATTTGCCTTGTCTTTCATATAAATCTGTATCTAGAAAATTTAAAAGAACGGGTCTGCTCCAGTTGTTTTCTAAGGTTTCGTTTATAAAGAATATGGCTTTCTTTGCATCGCCCTTGCATGAATCAATAATACAGCGCAGATGTCCCCATGGGATTCGTTTTAATTCGTCCACAAGTTGTGGACGAATTAAAACTTCCTCCATAAATAATTCATAATAATACTTCATGTATTTTAGATTTGTTGGAGATAAACCTTTAACACCAGGTAATTCATTTTGTAAATCTAAGCTAAGCCTTTTATAAAATCCGCTTCCATATTTATTTTCACTTTGTTTTGAAACAATATCTTTTCCAACAGACCAATAAAACTCCAGACAGTAATTCATAACAGCAGAATGAGCCTTAAGACGTTGTCTCAGATACCTTTCTTTAAGTTCCTGCACCCATACCGAATAATCTTTATCAAAAATTTCTGTTTTCTTTGCCATATAAGGCCTCCTCTTTTTTGAACAGACCAAGGCACACCACCCTGCAAAATTATTCTGTCCTTAAAAAATTAATGGAGACCATCTGCAAGATTCAGAAGATGGATTTTTATACATATATAATATGTGCAAAAAATTCAAAAATTTACAAAAATTTGGAAAAAAAATGAAAAATTTTGGAAAAAGTGTCATATGAACGAAGATTTTACACTCAAGAATGCGGTAGGCAATGGAGCAACCGCTTGCGGGCCACTGGACTGAGCGACCATAGGGACCTAGCAAAGCGGCTGACCGTTAGGGAATTGCGTAACTGCCGACCCGAATTTCTGACATTGTCGGGTCAAGCCCGACAATGACAGAACTTCGGGGACCGCCCAACAAAACATTGACATACATATAATTTATACATATAATACCCGTATGAGTTATCAATATAATTTAAAGCCTGTGACTCTTTATGTGGGGGCGCAGTTGTATGAAGATTATCAGATTCAGGCGCAGAAACAGGGGCGCAAGGCTTCGGAGCTTATTCGCAATGCTATGCAGGACTATGCGGATGAACATTTTAAGACAAAGAAGAGTCTGAGGGATATTGATTTTTCAAGAACGGTTTCTCTACGAGACGGCGCCTCTGATTTTCTTAAAGATGATTCATGGAAGGATGATTTTATAAGCGGGAGGATTGAACTATGATTGGGCTTGATTCCTCTTTTCTCATAGATTTATACTGGCAGGACTCTCCCCGGAACAAAAATGCGCGCGCTTTATTTTCGAAGATTGTTAATGATGATTCTGTTCAGCTTGCCATATACTTTAACTGTTTTAATGAGTTTTTGCAGGTGATTACTGACCCCAAAAGATTTGAAAATGCTTTTTCCATTGCCGAAGCGATTGATGTTATTGATTTTTGGTGCGACCTGGATCGTGTAAAGGTCCTCTACCCCGATGACACTTCTTTTAAACGGACTCTTGCCTGGATGAATATGTACAAGCTGAGCCGCAACCGTGTAAACGACACCCAGATGGCATCCTGCTATCTTTCAAACAATATCACATCTATAATCACGGCGAATCCTAAAGATTTTGAAATTTTCCATAGCTTTGAGCTACAGGATTACAGGAAGAAAAAATGAACTACTACATAATTCAGGTAGCCACGGGGCGGGAGCAGGCTTTTATTGACGGGCTGCAGAAAAAGGCTCCGGAGCTGGCCCAGGCCCACAATTTTATTTATCTTACGCGAGAGCTTTATATAAGGCGGCAGGGAAAAACTTTGCGGGAGCTGCAGCCGGTCTTTCCTTCTTATATCATAATGCAGACGACGGGGACGGTTGACGGGCAGACTGTGCTGGCACTTAAGGCGCTGCCTGATTTTTATCACTTTTTAAAAAGCAATACAGAAATTACTCCTCTGTCGGGGAATGATCTTGCAATTATCCAGCATTTTCTTGGGCTGGGTCCGCGCATTGGCCCTAGCCTTGTTCGCTTTGACCAGGATGACCGCATTGTTGTTATTGAAGGGCCGCTCAAGGGCATAGAAGGCAGTATTATAAAAGTTGACCGCCGCAAGCAGCGTGCCAAGATTCAGGTTGAGTTTGCCGGGGGTGCGCACACTATGGATTTAAGTTTTGAGGATATTGAAAGGAAGTAGGCGCAGTTTTTCTTTAAGAATTTGTATTTGATAGTTGGGATTGCAGTTCGAGGACTTTTTCAACGGGAAGGCCTTGGGCCTGGGCAATTTGTTCTGGAGTCCCCAGTTTCATTTTAAGAAGATTGATGGCGGCTTCGATTGCTTTTTGTTCATAGCCTTCCTGTCGTCTGCTTCTGTCATATTTTTCCTGATCAAATTCTGTTAGAATACTAAACTTGAACTCTGCTTTCTGTTCCATTATATATCCCTCTAAAAGATTCTGGCCAATTGCCCAATCAAGGGCTTCATCTACAGCTGACTCATTTTCCATTCCGGAATTAATGTTGGTTTTTATTCTGTCCACAAATATACTATAATCATATAACGGTTTACAGTTTTTTTGAAGACTTTCATTGTGATTTTTATTTATATTTATCATTGTAGCTGTCCATTCAAAATCACCTTTTTCTTCAAAATCGATGAAGGCGTCTGACAGTTTTAGCTTTGTTTTTTCCTGCATTTTTTCATCTCCATTGTAGAAAACAACATAACGCGGAGTTGGAATATTGATTAGCCTACTTCCATAAATATCATAATCAAGTTTGGACAGATGTCTGTGATACAATATGGCAAAATACAGTAGTCCCCGCAAAGGCATATTGGGATTAAATGTCGACTGATGCTCCCATAGATTCATTTGTGAGTCTACAAGGAATGACACATCATTTTTCATTTTAAAGAAAATAACATTTTCTAGAGTAGTTATTTCAAGCTCTTCGGGATTTGTATGTTTCTTTCCTGTCAGTGCATTATACAATTCAAGTCTCCATCTTGAACTTCTTTTGTCTTCGCCTCCAAAAATCTTTCTGAACAGTTTGTCTTTGTGGTTACGCTCAGGATATCCGAGCACAGTTTCGTCGATGTTAGTAATGTTTTCCATAATTCACCTCTTATTCTTTTAAGCAAAAATTCTACCGCGAGACACCTCGTTTCATTTTTTGCCTATATATTATTAGAAATAAAAGTGGAGTTGTTACAAAAATTTTGGGGAGAATTTTTTAAAAAAGTGAAAAATTTGTGAAAGAAGAGGGAATTTTTTAAGGTTTCTCTATTAATATGCCTGCAGGAGATACGATTCGCCGTTCTGGTCGCAAACCTCCTGTTTGCTCCCGCCACGGCGCCTGCGTTCACTTTCGGCGACCTCCATGTCGCCGAATCGGAAAAATTGCTGCGCACTGCTCGCGATTTTTCCGACCGTTCACTCCGTTTCGAATCGTGTCAGTAAACAACTTCTTATGTAATTATGGATTTAAAAAATAAAAAAAGCTCATCCTTTTGGATGAGCCTAAACTTGAGACTGACACGATTCGAACGTGCGACCCCCACCTCCGCAGGGTGATGCTCTAATCCAGCTGAGCTACAATCTCAGACTTTGTATAACTCAAAAACAATCAGTTATACTGTATCTAAATGTATATTATTACATTTTAACGATTTATGCAACTGATTTGTTTTGAATGTTTTTGAGTGGTTTTGAGTGATTTAATTTTTTACTGAAATCATTACTGAAATCCCTTCTGAAATGATTTCGAGGATAAATTTTTGGCGAAGATTCAGACCCCCACCCCTAACGGGTGATTTTTCACCCATCAGAGGTGGGGGTCTTGTATTATCTCCGTTTGGTTAACAGATGTTTGCAGATACTTAATACTAATTAACTAAAACAAAGCACAAATTAACACATAGGAAATGTGAAGCGGATTTATTATTGAGCCATAACGAAAAGCGTTGTGGCTTTTTTATTTAACACAAAAAAGGAGCTTGTATGACTGACACTGAAGATAAAAATTTGGATTTGCTTTCGGTTGAGGAAGCGGCTGCTTACCTGAAGTTTAGCACTGCCTTTCTCTACAAGCTTTGCAAAGAGAATAAGATTCCGCATGTAAATTATGCGAGACACATTCTTTTTCGTAAGTCTGATTTGTATAACTGGCTTGGTTCGATGGTGACTTATGACAATTCAAAAATGGAGGCGTGATTATGAGTGACAGCAAAGTGATTGAAATTAAGAAGGCTGTGAACGAGGCGCACAAATACCTTGAAGAGACGGCTTTGGAAAAACAGCATGGTGACATCGTGGTGACTATTACGATGTTCCGCGGAGAGCCGGTAAAGCTTACTACAAGCTTTTGTGAACATTTGGCAAAGAGACGGACGACCAGTCTGGTCGTGGAGAAATAAACCAGCAGGCAGGAGGTGATACAGGTGGGAGATAAGGACACTGTTAAGACCGCAGACAGTGAACTTAATAAAGGCAGTGAGCCGGTAAAGTCTTGGGAGAAAAAATTAGACGATGAGTCTCCCAAGGCTTTTAAGGCTTTCTGTCTTTTCCGTTCCATGGGCTATAAGCGAAGCATTAAGGCCTGTATGGAGTTGAACGGAATTGAGCCTAAGAAGTATGGCTCCTGGGCGCGTTATGCTCGCCTCTACCGTTGGAATGAGAGAGCTGCTGAATACGACGCATACATTGCAAAGGAGACTGAAAGAGAGATTCTGGCTGAACGTGTTGAACGACGGAAACGCCAGATGGAAATGTTGAACGGTTTTGATGAGCTTGTTCAAAAAAGAATTAAGACTTTGAAGCCGGAAGATTTGAATGCAGACGGAGCGATGGATTTGCTTGAGCGTTCTGCAAAGCTGGACTCATTTATTACGGGTGCAGACAAGGAAGCGGCAAAGCAGCCGGTACAGGGCGAGCTTGCTATAAGCTTTGTGGATTCATTTAAGGACTTATGACCACAGAAGTTTTTAAGCCGACTAAGGTGCAGAAAAAAGCTTTGGAGCTTTTGAGTTCGGGAGCAAAACACATTCTGCTTTTTGGCGGTTCGCGTTCTGGTAAAACTACTGTTCTTGTAATGGCGATTATCTTTCGTGCCTGCAGGTACCCGGGTAGCCGCCATTTGATTTGTCGCTTTAGGGCGAAGGATGCGAGGAGTTCTGTTCTTCACGAAACTTTGATTCCGTGGCTGAACAAAACTGTTGGTGCAAAAAATTATAAAGCGAACGTACACGATGGTTTGATTACCTTGTGGAACGGAAGCGAGATTTGGATTGGCGGACTTGGTGACAAGGAACAGGTAGACCGCATTCTTGGACACGAGTATGTGACTATCTATTT
>JBGVAV010000165.1:0-12078 GCA_045224915.1 Treponema sp. | reverse complement strand
TGTAAACAATGCTAATATCACTATTGAAGACAAGGAATTCTGCGTATTCGTAGGTCCTTCTGGATGCGGTAAGTCAACAACTCTCCGCATGATTGCAGGTTTGGAAGACATTACAGACGGTAAATTGTTCATCGACGGTGTTGAAATGAACGACGTTCCACCAAAGGATCGTGATATCGCCATGGTATTCCAGAACTACGCTCTTTACCCTCATATGACTGTATATGATAACATGGCATTCGGTCTTAAGATCCGCAAGATGGATAAAGCCGAAATTGACCGCCGTGTTCGTGAAGCAGCTAAACAGCTTGACCTTACAATCTATCTTGATCGTAAGCCAAAAGCTCTTTCGGGTGGACAGAGACAGCGTGTTGCTGTAGGACGCGCTATCGTTCGTGAACCAAAAGTATTCTTGTTCGACGAACCACTTTCTAACTTGGATGCTAAGCTCCGTGTAACAATGCGTTCTGAGCTTGCTGCACTCCACAACCGCCTCCAGGCAACAATGATTTATGTAACACACGACCAGATCGAAGCTATGACTTTGGGTACAAAGATTGTAGTTATGAAGGACGGTGTTATCCAGCAGATTGGTGCTCCACTTTACCTCTACAACTATCCAATCAACAAGTTCGTAGCAGGCTTCATCGGAACACCTCCAATGAACTTCCTTACTGTAAAGGTTTTGGAAAAGAACGGTGCTATCGTTTGTGACGAAGGCTCATTCGAAATCAACCCTACAGAAGAACAGGCTAAGAAACTTAAGGACTGGGTAGGAAAGGAAATCACATTCGGTATCCGTCCAGAAGACCTCAAGTATGTTGAAAAGCCAGCTGCTAAAGACGACATGCAGATGAAGATTACTAACAAGGAACCACTTGGTGCCGAAACACATCTTTATCTTATTTCTAACAAAGGACAGAGCATCATTGCTAAGACAACAGCTACTGCAGAATTCCGCTTAGGAGATACTGTAAACGTTGTTCCTAACATGGAAAAAGCTAAGTTCTTCGAAATCAACCCAGATGCTCCAGAAGAAATGAACATCTGTGATGTAATCGAAAAGAAGTGGTAAAAAGATTGTCGGGTCACGCCCGACAATGACACTTTCAAAAGGCATTGTCCCTTCGGACAGTGCCTTTTTTTATGCCCGCGACGTCATTCGAATCCAATACGTCATTGCGAGGAGCGTAGCGACGTGGCAATCCATATACGTCAATGCCTGTTCATTTGTGGATTGCCACGGCTTTCAGCCTCGCAATGACGGAAAGTTATACCATTTCTTTCCCTTTACAATTCTTTCTCCCTCATGTTATAATATACTATTCCAAAAAGTTTTGCGTTTTATTCTATTTTAGGAGAGACTTTATGGTAAACACAAAACTCAACCGATCTAAATTTTTCTCATTTTTAATTTCGATTATTGTTTTACTAAATCTCACAAGCTGCGAAAACTTCTTTGCCGACAACGACCTTGACCAGAAAATCAGGGCTGCTATTGATTATGCTAATGCGCCATCATCTTCATTCTGGATTGCAGCAGATGCAACTGCGGGAACAATCAACCCTATCGGAAAAATTTCTTATAAACCAACTGACTACCAGAACATCAAATTTAAACTAAAACCGGAATATCAGTTTATCCGCTGGAATTTCCGCTACGAAGAAGTTCAGAGTAGTGAAAAATATCAAAAAGAAATCACCGACCAAAACTGGTGGAAAGACTATATCGAAATAGTCAACGAAGAAATCAGCGAACCAAGCTCCAACGGCGAAATTACATACTCCCTTCAGATTAAATTTATTAAAGCCGAAGAGAATATGCTTATTGAGCCAATTTGTGTTAAAAAGCCGGCAATCAAAAACTTTGTTGGTGAAGGTTTAGGCCTTAGTGGAATGAGTCGTGAAAAAGAATTATGGTTCTCTTTTAATTCAAATATCAAAAACAGCATTTTTTATTCACAGGAAGAAATCAACAGTATTACAGATAAAACAAAAGTTCTTCAAAACGAATCAGGAATTTACGGTTACGAAACCGTAGAAGACGGAGAAACCAAAACTCATTTTAAGAACATTAATATTACTTTGGGCTCTGCAAAAGCAAATGTTAATTCCTTCTATAAATTAATATATAACGAAAGCGATTTTACTCTTTATCTTTCACCACTTGATATATTAGATTTTGTAAGTGCTACAGAAAATATTTCAATTACTTTTTCTTCAAATATAAAGAACTCAGATTCTGCAAGTATGGATGAAACTTCAAGAGTAATCACCTTGAACAAAGTTACAGACAAAGCCGGTATTATTTCTGTAAAGCTTAGCAGTAATGCACAGGATAATTATCAGTCTTATTCTTTAGGCGAAAGAATAGAACAGACGTTTACAGAAGATGAAACTACACAGTTTGTAAAATGGCAGGTAACAGCAGAAAATCAATCTTCTTTGTCAAAGCTTGGTTATGAAACAAATGAAAACACAATAGTATTCTGGGTAAAAGATGAAATTAAACAGGCAGAACGTGTTGTAGTTACTGCAATTTCTGCTCCACGCCCAGGTATAAAAGCTTTTATTCCGTCTAGTCCAAATGCGGCAGAGCCAAGAGATACAGATATTGAAATTCAGTTTGATAAACCAATTAATCTTCAGAGCTTTATTGACGGCTATAAAATTTTATTCAACGGTATAGAAGTTCAAAATGACCCAAGTGGTGAAGATACAACCCGTAACTTTGAAGAACCATATTGGGACGATGAAAAGAGCTCCGTGATAATTAAAGCTGATCTTAATAACCGTCTTGATGTGGATTCTGTTAAAAAAGTTACTGTACAGATTCCTGCTTCAGTTTATTATGAATCAGATTATACAGATGAAGCTGGTGCCAAAATAAAAATCTATCTTGGCAAAGATGAAACCCGCACTTATTCTGTAGATTCTTCAACAAGAAATAAGGCTTACATTAAGTTTAATGATAAGGGTGGAGTAGAGCTCTTTAATACAAATAATTCTGAGTTTAATAATTCAAGTGCAAAAGAATACAGCATAGGTGAAATTCAAACTATCCTTTGTAGTGAAAAACAAAATTATCAGTTACTTGGCTGGATAAATGCTGCAGAAAATGCAATCGAAATTACACAAACAAATAAGAATAATAATATCTATACATATTCATTTAAAATATTACAGGCTTGTGGTACACGAGAATCACCTATAGTTTTGAATGCAAATGTAAAAGAAAGACTTCGTGTTAATAAAATTGAACCTGCCTTTGATGATAATGGTGTAGAAAAAGACAGGTCAATAAAAATCTATTTTAATCACAAACCAGATCTTAATCTTTGCCGCCAGAAAATTGCAGTAAACTGCAGCGGCTTAGGTAATGTAAAAGATTGTTTCCCTGTTGAAGGCTGGACACTTGCAGACCAGGCAACAACAGACGGATATCTTCTTACAATTAAGGCAAGTACAACAAACCGCATAAATATAACTGCTATTTCTACTGTAACAGTAAGCTTTGATGCAAATTTTTATTATGCTGATGGTTCAAGCTTAATTTATTATGGTGGCGAAGGATATTCTTATGATTATAAAATTAAGAATGAAACTTTAACCAAAGCAGTTATTGATTTTGCTGTTACAGAAGAAGCTGGTGCCGCACAAGGAACAATCACAAATGGAACTGACGGAGAATACAGCATTGGTACAAAAATAAAAACTACATTTGAAGCTTCCGAAGATTACGAATTCCTGTATTGGACAGTAACACCAGCGGGGGCTCTTGTTTTTGATGACCCTGAAAATGATAAATTCCTTGCAAGTACATATCTTACAGTTGCTCAGGCCGGCGAAGTTACAGTAAAGCCTGTATGTGCTCCAAAAATTAAGATTTTATCATTCCAGCCAAGCGATGCCGAAAATGCAGCAAATCCATGCGACAGCGATATTAAACTTGAAGTAAATAAACTCCCTGAACCTTTTAGAACAAAAGGTGCTGTAGCCGCTAACAGTAATAATCCGACTTGTATTTCTATTTTATATAATGGAAACAATGTACTGGGCGCTAATTATAAAAATCCGGAATTAATTACAGAAAATGGCAAGTATTATATTAAATTACAAAATACACAAAAACTATATGTTCCGGAAAATACTACAAAGAATGTGAATATTAACATTGACGGAACTTTATTCTATAACTACACCGATGATGTAATTAACGAACCAAGAAGGATATATATTGCAAACTCTGGTTATTCAAATAGCTTTAATGTAAATGATGAAACAACAAATAAAGTTTATGTTAGATTTGATATTTCAAAAGATACTGATACTAATACAGACACTGTAATTTTAGATGCCTCTACTATTTCTGCTTTGGAACATTATAAAGCCCAGAATTATTCATCAACAAACAAGTTATATATCTTTAATGAAAATACAGAATTCTATTTTGATTATTCACTTGCAGAAAACTATGTATTAACTTTATGGAAGACAAATTTACCAAAGGGCGCTGTTAATAATACTGCAATAATTAATACTAATGATAAAACCCTTACAATTGGTAAAGCAGTTAATGTTGGAGCAGCTAATGAAAACGGAACAGAAGATAATCCGTTTGTGCTTGAAACTAAAGTACAACTTTTACCTGCTGTTGTTTCTGTAACCCCTGAATTAGAAACAATTGATTATAGAACTCAGATTGTTTTTGAATTCAATCAGGAGTTATATAATTCACTCTATAATAAAGTTACCATAAAAACAACTTCTGGCCTGGTATTAACAAACAATTATACAAGAGAAGTAGAAGATAATAAAATAATTCTTAATCCTGTAACAACAGGTACTAATACACTTTTAAGCAGATTCAGTGGCTCTGATAGCATGGATATAATAATAGAATTAGATAAAAGTATTAGTGCATATGGAACTGGAACAAATGGTCAAAATGGGCAAACTATGACAGATAATTATACAAAATCATATAGATTATCAAAAGCTCCAGAAACAGATTCTCCGCAGTTTGTAGAATTCAGAATAGCAAAAACATCAGAGGAGGCAAGAAATGAAAATGGAATATATGTGGATCCAAATTTTAAGCTTTCACTTGATAAAGGGCAGGATAAAGTAATAGAAAACAATCTTAGTATTGTAAATCAGATGTACATTTATTTTACCGCAACCGATAATCCTGAAAAACCATATCAATCAGGTGTAGATAAGCTTATTGTAATTGAAGTACAAACTCATGATCAAGAAAATATAGAACTATCAAACCCGATAATGACAGAATACGAAATAGTACCAGAGTACACAGATTTAGATAATGGTGTGAAAGAGGCTTTGGTACCTCTAAAATTAAAATCTGGAAATGGTAAAGTTAATGTTTCTTTTTCGATAAAAGATAAAAATGGAAATGAATCAAGCCCAAAGGTTTATCAACTTTTAAATGATCAATATGATTATTCAGATGTATATTTTAAATCTACTTCTCCATCTCAAAATTATATATCTGATGGTATTAAAGATGGCAAACCTTATGATGTTGTTGACGATATTTATATTAAATTTGATGATATTGTTTTAAGATCGTATATTGATCAATATCAAAGTCAGACGCTAAAAAGTTACTATTTTTGTAGTATTCCGATAAAGTCTTCAAGCACGGCAGATTTTGAAGGAACTCTTGAATATCTAAAAATTTCAAATCCATATGGCTATACGAAATTCGGAAAAGCAAAATCTCCGGTTGATATTTTTAGAGAAGATTGTACTCAAGATACTATAATTACAGTTACATTTCTAAATTGGGCTGGTAAGTATGATGTTGATCTTGTAATTCCTAAGAGTGTAAATACTTTCCCAGAGGACAAGCCTTTACAGATAAGTAAGTTTAGTGATGACAGTGGTGCAACTTTGTTTGTTAATAAACCTGTCGGATTTCAAAGAGAACAACATGGAGATGGATATATCGATTATAAGCTTGCATATAAAACAAATGCAAATAATTCTTTGACTATTACAGATTTTCCATATAGTACATCAACACCATTAACTTATGATTTTTATATTCTTCCATATTACACGACAGATATAATGCAGATTGATGGATCTGCATTATATGGCTGTGTTGCAGAGAATTTAAAATATACATATCAATTTACCGGAGGTTCTGCGGCTAGTTCTTCCATTACAGTTCCAGATATTTCCGATGTAATAATTGATTCTGTAGTTGATGGAATTGCACATGGACACATAGTATTTGCTAATGGTGTAGATTCTACAGGTTGCGGTGTTTATGCAAATGGTAAGGCAGTATCTTCGAATTGCTATTTTGAAATTGAAGCAAATGATGAATATACTTTTAAGGCCTATAAAATGGATAATGAAACACATCAGATAGTTTTATCTGATGGTGAAAAAACAAAAAATGTTTATGATAATTATATAAAAATCAGAGCAAAGTTAAAAAAACCTCAGCAGACTAATGACAATATTAAGACTGGATATATTTTTGAATTCAAAGAATTGAAAATCAAAAATGTAGATATTCTTGGACAGGGAAGTGATTCTGTAACATCACCAGTCTTTACTGATGACTATATACAAGGAATTGTCTGTTATTATATGAATGCAGATCCTGGAGAGTTCAAAGGAAAGGAAGATTTGATTAGAAATATTGTACTTAATGAAGGAACAAGAATTTACAAGGATAAAAGTATAATTTATCAAGGTAAAGGTGGGGCATTGTGGTTTTACTTAAATTTTCCACATCATAAAAAAAGCGTATATTGTGTTTTTGGGTTTGTAGACAAAGATGGAAAAGAATGGTACATGAAAAAAGATCCAAATGAAAGTGATAAATCTATAAAAGGTGGGTATGTTTGTATAGATAATTTATCAAGGAATTCCATTGGTTTGGAAGTGGATGATGTATTCGTAAAGAGTGGTGTTAACTATCAAATTAAATTTACAGCAAATGCAAATGCCTATGCAACATATTTTGATACAACTTCTGGTTATTGGAAATTGAATTCAAATACCACTGGGACAACAAATGGTAAATTCACTTTTTCGGGAACACCTTATACAGGTATGAATACTTTTGTCAAAGTTAATGCCCATGGCAATACAGATTCATTATATGTTTTTGATACTTATCTTCTGAATCCGCAAGCGTGTCAGTATAATATAAGGGATGTTGTCCAGGGACTTTATACCACAACAATTTTAATAGACAAGCCTGTGCTGCTTCAAACCTATTGTAGTAAAAATAACTATGGTGATTCTATAGAAGACTGGGATTGTTACGGTTGGGAATCCGAAGTTTACATGAAAGATTCAACTTTCTCAATACAGCCAGACCTTTCAATCATTCCAAAAGACTGGTACTATGTAAACGTTGTCCGCTTTATGGACGGCACAACTTACATTACGGATGTAAAGCAGAAGTAACAAAAAGCAGAGGCGTATACTACGCCTCTGCTTTTTTACAATGAGATCTAATTCATCATTTTGAAACTGTAAAAGCCTCAACCGGAATATTTAGCAGTTTGGAAATTTCAATAGAGGTATATTTTCCGTCAGCCAGCAATTTTTTTGCATCTTCAATGGCTTTTTGTTGCTGGCCTTCTTTAAAACCTTCCATGATATTGTCACGGACTTTAAAAAAAATCTTCTTCCCACCCACAATGACACACACCTTGTTTTTATATATAATAACCTCATGAATAAAAACTCCCTTGTTCTTTATAAAAATCAGCCGGCCGTGGTTAAGGAAAATGACGGCGATAAATATATAATTTCTTACTGTTCTCAACCGGCAACACCTACGGGGAAAAAGGCTGTTTATTCGGAGCAGAAGGTTCGTGAGAAAGATGTTGTTTTGCTCAGCGACGGGCCTGTTTCTTCTTTAGAAAAAGTTCTTGCCGCCCAGAATGAAACACTCACTCAAAAATTCAATTCATCACTTTTAGAAACATATGAGCTTCTTATTTCTGAACCAGAAACTGCTGAAGCTCCTTTATCTTTTACAGAACTTATAGACTACGCGGCCTCGGATCTTGTTCCAGATAATGCATGGGCGTTTTATCAGACTGTATGCACTATGCCTCAGTTCAATCAGGATGCTGACGCTTTCAAAAACGGCACGCTCACTTTTACTTTACGAACTGCCGACCAGATAGAAGAAATCAACCGCAAAAAATACGAAAAAGAACACGAAGCAGAAATGCGTCAGGCTTTTATTGATCGTCTTAAAAACCGCAAGCTCGACCTTCTTGCCGACTCAAAATTCATGGGCGAGGTAGAAGCCTTTGCTTTATGCCAGACAGATAAATCTAAAGTACTTGAACAGGCTGGTATTTCTCAAAATATCGAAAAGGCTCATCGTCTGCTTATAGAAACCGGCATCTGGAGCGAAACAAAAAATCCTCATCCAACCCGACTGGGCTTTTCTTTTGATTCTGCCCGCGAACAGCTTGGTGCTATGCCGGATGAAGAGCGCGAAGAAGTTCCCTGCATCTGTTATGCAATTGACTCTCCAAATGCAGCCGACCCTGATGATGCAATTGGCTACGACGGTGAGTACTACTGGGTTTGTATTGCAGATCCTGCAAGCAGTGTTGCTCCCGATTCTTCCATCGACATTGCTGCCCGTAACCGCGGAACAACTCTTTATATTCCCGAAGGTGCAAGCCGTATGCTTTGCGAAAGCAGCCTGGAAGATTATGCACTTGGCTTAAAAGAACGTGAAGCAAATGATGATCCTTCTGTAAAATCATCTGCTCTTGCTTTCCGCTTAAAAATTGACGATGACTGTCAGATAGAAGAGTGCCTTGTAAAAAAAGTGCGCGCTCATGTAAAAATGATTTCATACGAACAGGTTGAGCAGCAAAAGGATTCCCCTGAGTTCAAGCCTTTTTATGAGCTTGCACGCCGCAATCTTGCAAGACGTACTGCTAACAATGCAATCACAATTCAAATGCCCGAAGTTGATATTAAAGTGGACCGCGAAACAAAAAAGGTTACTGTACAGCCGGAAACAAAATATGAATCAAACGATGTTGTTCAGGAGTTTATGCTTCTGGCAGGTGAGGGAGCAGCCCGCTTTGCTTTTATAAATAAAATTCCATTCCCATTTGTGAGTCAGGAAGCGCCAAGTTTCCCGGATAAATTGCCTGATGGCTGGGCCGGTCAGTTTGCCCGTGTAAAATGTATGCGTAAACGTTCTGTTGGAATTACACCTGCTCCTCATTCCGGTCTTGGCTTGAGTTTTTACAGCCAGGTAACATCTCCGCTTCGCCGTTATTCTGATCTTATTGCACATCAGCAGCTCAGGGCTTTTATAGACGGACGCCGTCTGCTCGACAAGGATGAAATGCTTGAACGAATTGCCGCTGGTGATGCCGCATCTCTTGCTGCACGTAAAGCAAGTCGTCTTAGTGAAACTCACTGGAAGCTAGTATATCTTATGCAAAATCCCGAGCAAACTTACACAGGTGTTTGTATAGACAAACGTGGTTCCGATGCCTTGTTCTTAATTCCAACTCTTGATATGCAGACAACTCTCAAGGCCTGTAGCGAAATTAAACTAAATGATGAAGTCACCCTCAAAGCAGGTAAGATTGATATTACCACTCAGGAAGTGACATTTTTGAAACAATAAACTATAATAACTCAACTTAAAAAAGAGGACTATTATGATCGTAATGAAATTCGGCGGTTCCAGCGTAGCCAACGCAGAACGTATTAAGCATGTTGCATCAATTATCAAGGCATATCAGTATCGCAGACCTGTTGTTGTTCTTTCTGCTATGGGCGATACTACTGACCATCTTCTGGAAGCTGCAGATAAAGCTGTAGAAGGCACTGTAGATGTAGCAGGCGTAGCAAAGCTTCACGAAGAAACTGCAGCAGAACTTGGAATTAATATTGATACAATCGAGGCATTGCTTGATGAGCTTAAACAACTGCTCACAGGTATTTCAATGCTTAAAGAAGTAAGCAAACGTTCCCGCGATTATCTTGTTTCTTTTGGCGAGCGCATGTCTGTCCGCATGATGGCTGCTTACTTAAACAGTCAGGGTATTCCTGCAAAATTTCATGACGCCTGGAATATTGGTTTTATAAGTGACAGCAACTACATGGCTGCCGAGCTTCTTGATGAAACCTGGACAAACATTCCTCAGTATTTGAACGGTTATAAAAATGCTGCTTACGATGATATCCCGATTGTTACAGGCTTTATTGCAAAAGACGCAAAAGGTAATATTACAACTTTAGGACGCGGTGGTTCAGACCTTACAGCAACTATGATTGGTGCTGCCATGCAGGCAGAAGAAGTTCAGACTTGGAAGGATGTTGACGGTATTCTTACTGCAGATCCTCGCCTTGTTGCCGATGCAAAGCCTGTACCTGAAGTTACTTACGAAGAAGCTCAGGAACTTGCAATGTTTGGTGCTCAGGTTCTTCATCCCCGCAGTATGCTTCCTGTTCGCAAAACTCAGACTCCTGTTCGCGTTAAGAACTCTTATAATATTCAAAGCCCAGGTTCTCTTATTGTTGAACATCACAATGGAAAGGTTCCTCCTGTTTGCGCAATCACCAGCGTAAAACACATTACTCTTATTGATATTGTTTCTTCACGCATGCTTGGAGCTGCAGGCTTCCTTGCTCATGTATTTAATAACTTCCTCAAATGGAATATCAGTATTGACGTAATTGCTACTTCAGAAGTTTCTGTTTCTCTTACAGTAAACTCAAAGGATAATCTTGATGGTCTTGTTGAGGATCTTGAAAAAGCAAGTGAAGTTACAGTTAGAACAGGAAAAGCAATTGTTACTATCATTTGTGATGCTGCACATTCAAGCGCAATTCTTGCAGGTGGTTTTGATGCTCTTGCCGACGAAGGAATTAATGTTCAGATGATCAGCCAGGGTGCAAGCAAAGTTAATATCAGTATGATTGTAGATGAAGATGAAGCAGATGAAACTGTCCGCATTCTTCATAAGGCATATTTTAGTTAAGAGGTAAAAAAATGAAAATCGCACTTGTTGGATATGGAAAAATGGGCCACATGATTGAACAGGCTGCAAAAAGAGCCGGTCATGAGGTTGTAGTTACAATAGATGTTATTGCAGAAGATGCAATGGTAAAAGTTGCACAGGGCGACACAGATGCAATTGTCCGTGCAGTAAAATCAAGCGGGGCAGAGGGAGTGATTGAATTTACTCATCCAACAGCTGTTCTTAATAATATAAAAGCCCTTCTTCCTCTTGGACTTCCTCTTGTTGTAGGAACTACAGGCTGGAACGACAAACATGAAGAAATTAATGCATATGCAAAAGAAGTTGGCGGCACACTTATGACAGCCGGAAACATGTCTATTGGTGTAAACATGTTCTACCGCATCGTAGAAGAAGCTGCAAAAATCATGTCTCAGTTCAGCGATTACGATGTTGCAGTATGGGAGCTTCATCACAACCAGAAGGCCGACAGTCCAAGTGGAACTGCTTTGGAAATTGCACGCCGCGTTCAGGCAGGTTATAAAAACAAAACAGAAATTGTTACAGATGCATTCCACGAGCGCCCTGCAAGCAATCAGCTTCATGTAAGCTCAACACGCTGCGGAAATGTTCCTGGTACTCATAAAGTATTCTTTGACGGAACTGCAGATACAATCGAAATTACACACACTGCACGCAGCCGCGAAGGATTTGCTGTAGGAACAGTAAATTGTCTTGAAAAGTTAGACTCTGCAATTAAAACAGGCAAACTTTCTAAAGGCGCCCTCTACAGCTGGGAAGATTTGTTTTAAATGTCATTGTCGGGTTTGACCCGACAATCTCATATTTGCAGTAATATTGCCCCGACTCCCAAAAGCGACTGTGCCGCTATTGTAAGAATTGTCACAATTATTTTTTCTGTTTTCTCATTAATTGCAAATGGTCTTGTTCTCTGGAATATCTCAAATATTACATGACACACAGTTACAAGTGAACCAATAAAAAGCAATATTGCAAAAGCTCTTTTTTCAAATATCAGGCTTACAAGGGTAGTGCTGCAAAAAACTGCACT
>JBGVAV010000164.1:0-13628 GCA_045224915.1 Treponema sp. | reverse complement strand
TAACAGCACATCTTCATGACGACCGCGTTACAAATAATGCTTCTCAGGTTAGTGCAATTGTAGAAATCCGCCACCTTGTAAATGATCTTATGCGCGAAATTACAAAATCACTCAGTATTGTTTGCGAAGGCCGCGATATGACTACTGTTGTATTCCCAAATGCAGAAATAAAGGTTTATCTTGATGCAAGTGCCGAAGTTCGTGCAAAGCGCCGTTTTGACCAGGGTGTAAGCGACATGACACTCGAAGAAATCAAAGCTTCTATAGAAAAGCGCGATGAAATGGATAAAAACAAAAAAGAGGGTTCTTTAAAGATTGCTCCCGATGCACTATATATAGATACTTCTAACTTGACGATTGAAGAAGTTTGTGCGATAATAGAAAGACAAATTTCATAAATAAAAGGTTATACAATGGAAGAAATGGAAGTGGAAAAGGAAGAAGCTCAGAACTCCAAGGGCGACTTTCAGACACAATTAGAGGAGTCCCTCAAAGAATTCAATGCACCACAGGCAGGTCAGTTAGTAGAAGGTATTGTAGTACAGATTACAAACGACTATGTTTATGTTGACATTGGAGACAAATCAGAGGGTTTAATCCCTGTAGAGGAGTTCGCAGACGATCTGCCGAAAGAAGGGGATAAGGTTCAGGCGTTGTTGACAGGTCACAATTCAAGTGGTCCTGTGCTTTCTAAGAAAAAGGCTGATTCAAAGCGTTATTTAAAAGAGATTCAGCAGGCTTACAAGGATAAGACTCCTGTAACAGGTACAATCGCTAAGGTTGTAAAGAGTGGTTACGAAGTTGACCTTGGTGTTGACAGAATGGCATTCTTGCCAATCAGCCAGGCTGACGCAGAAAAAGTAGAAAAGCCTGAATCGCTGCTTGGAACAAAATCCAAGTTTTATATCGAAAGACTTTATTCAGATAATAAACTTAATCCTGTGGTTAACCGCCGCAAGTTCCTTGAAGAAGAAATCAACGAAAAGCGCGATGCATTCTTTAATTCAGTTCAGATTGGTGACACTGTAAAAGGTACCGTTAAGAGCTTTACAAGCTTTGGTGCTTTCATCGATCTTGGTGGTTTCGACGGATTGCTTCACATCAATGATATGTCTTGGGGCCACGTTGCTCGTCCAAAAGACTTTGTTAAGAAAGGTCAGGAAATCGAACTTAAGGTTATCCGCCTTGATCCAGAAGAAAAGAGAATTAATCTTTCTCTCAAGCACTTCACAGAAGATCCTTGGGTACACTTCGAAGATAAATATCATGTAGATGATATCGTAAAGGGTAAAGTAACAAAGCTCACAGAATTTGGTGCTTTTGTTGAACTCGAAAAAGGAATTGAAGGTCTTGTTCATATTTCTGAGTTCTCTTGGACAAAGAAAATCAACAAGCCAGGCGACATGGTAAATGTTGGTGACGAAGTTGAAGTAATGATTCTTGGTTACGACATTCAGAACGGTCGTGTTTCACTTGGTCTTAAACAGACACAGGCTAATCCTTGGGATTCAATTGCAGAACGCTATGCTGTAGGAACAAAGGTTTCTGGAAAGGTTGTAAAAGTTACTAACATTGGTGCTTTTGTACAGCTTGAAGACGGAATTGACGGTTTCCTCCATGCAGATGATATTTCTTGGACAAAGAAAATCAAACATCCAGGCAGCGAACTTTCTGTAAATCAGGAAATCGAAGCTGTTGTAATTGAATGTTCTCCAGAAGAACACAAGATTAAGATTGGTATGAAGCAGGTTACTGCAAATCCTTGGAAAGAATTCGCAGATCAGTATAAGCCAGGTTCTACTTTGGAAGGAGAAATCACTTCTATCACAGAATTCGGCTTGTTTGTAAAGGCTCCAAACGGAATTGAAGGTCTTGTAAACAAGGCTAACCTTAGCGATGAAAAGGATGTTCCTTTTGAAGAAGCAGTTGCAAAATATAAAGTAGGTGATAAGATCAACGTTTATGTTGTTGATGTAAACACCGAAAAAGAGAAAGTAGCATTTTCTGTACGTGAATACAAGAGAAAGCAGCAGCGTGATGAAATATCTCAGTACATGTCAACAAATGGCGATGACTCTGATGGAGCATTCACACTGGGCGACCTTTTGAACACAAAGAAAAATGACTAATATTTCTTGCTGGTATTAATAATTTTTCTGTAAGGAAACGCATTGTATGTTCGCCTGGTTCGATCTGCAATGCGTTTTGTTAATTCTAAGTTTTTTAAGGGGCGGGAATGAGAAATTTAGAATATAGCAGTGTAGATTCCTTAGTAGGCGAAAGTCAGTTTGTTGCAGAGCTCAAGAAGATTTCTGCTGTGCTTTGCAAGAATAATGCGAGTGTCCTTCTAAAAGGAGAAAAGGGAACAGGCAGAAGGCAGTTTGCTTTTCTGGTTCATCTTCAGGGTAAAAATAATCCGGAAGATTTTTTTGAACACAATTGCCGTGTTTATACTGAAACTGAGACTGATCTTTTTTTTGAGCTTGTCTCTCGGCTTCCTTCGTTTGATTTCTTAGGAAAAACTATCTTTATCAGCAATGCAGATAATTTGTCTGCAGAACTTCAAGAAGAATTGCTGGTACTTCTAAAAAGTATCCGCGAAGAACGAAAAAATATTCGTTTTATTTTTTCTACCGAAGTGAATATTGAAGACAAAATTGAACAGGGCTTATTCCTGCAGGATTTATATCAGCTGATGAGCACTGTTCCTGTAAATATGCTTCCTTTGCGCCAGCGTAAGGATGATATACTTCCAATAGCGAAATACTATTTTTCAAAGCTTTCTGCAGTTTTTGGAATAGCGTTCGAAGGTTTTTCGGAAGAAGCCCTGGAAGGTATGCAAAATTATTTCTGGCCTGGAAACATTGCCGAGCTTAAAAATGCTGTTGAACGTGCTTTTATTGTAGGGGAACCTCCTTATATAAAAACATCTGATATGGCAATTGCTACGGCAGGCTCTGTTCCTTCTGTTGAAACAGGAGAAGATAAGAGCTTAAAAACAGCCGTTAATGCTTTTAAGAAAAGCTATGTTACAAAGATTCTGGAAGAAAATAACTGGAATCAGACAAAAACGGCAAAGGTGCTTGGTATACAACGGACTTACGTAATCCGCCTCATAGACGAATTGCAGATCCGTAAGTAAATAGAAAACTTTATAATTGGGGTTAATTATATGTCAGAAAAAACAGAGAAAAATACTGCAAGTGCAAAACTTAATGGTTTTCTTGAAAAAAACAGAAAGCCTGTACTTATTTCTTTCATTGTAGTTCTTGTTCTTGTTATAGCATTTGTTTCGACAGTTATTGCAATTTCTTCCACTTCTAAAAAGGACCTTGCAGCTGTTGAAGGCTTTTATTATGAAATGATGGATTCTTCAAACAGTCTTGAAGATACAGAAATTGCAAAGCGTGCAACTGAATGTGTTGAAAACCTTGCTCCATATGCAAAGAAAGGCGGAATTGCTGGTGTAAGAGCAAATATGCTTAGCGCAGAACTTTCATATCTTCTTAAAGATTATGAAAAGGCTGTTTCTTATTATCAGGCAGCAATTGCAAAGGGTAAAAAATCTTATACAGCTCCTGTTTGTTATTTTAATATGGCTGCAAGTTATGAAGAACTTGGAAAGCTTTCTGAAGCTGCAGAAGCATATAGAACTGCTGCAGAAACAGAAGAATTTGGAATGGCTTCTCATGCATACTTTAGCCTTGGACGTGTTCTTGAAGCACAGGGTGACTATGCAGGTGCTGTAGAAGCATACAAAGCATTGAACGACAAATCTTCTGATGATGACTGGAGCCATCTTGCTAAAACAAGAATTATTGATCTTCAGTCAAAAGGAAAAGCTGAATAATTTTATTTGTGAAGGCTGATTACAATTGAAAAAGGCAAATAGCAACAAACGAAAATCATTATTTTATCTCGTTTTGTTCGCTGTTTGCCTTTGTTTTTTTAACACAGCCTGCGGACTTGATACTATTAATGTAGTTTTGGATGACCCTTGTTATCCTTCTCATACTCCTGATGTAGATTTTCAGTTCGATGAATCGTACTTTGAATTTACAGTAAGAAAGCTGGACAATGCAAATGATTTTGGCCAGACTACTGTTTATTACAAAATCTATAACGACAAGTCAAAAGCTTTGTCAGAAGCCTCTTCTCTTATTAGTGCTTCTGAGGATTCTGTACGTAAGCTTACATCTGTTACAACAATGACAGATCAGTTTGGTTATAAAGAGCTTCATTATTTGGATAAAACTACCGGAAGATCAAAATCATTAAATTTATCAAATGCACGCCACACTATATGGATAAGACTTACAAATTACGATGATACCTCTGAGGAATATTCTGCAGGAATTAAAGTTGATGACCAGTTATACGGAATTCCTGTAAGACGAAACGGTAAAACCTTTGATTTTGGTCGAACGGGCGAAAATGACGAAAATCCATCTGTAAACATAAGCGATGCAAACAGTACAGATTCTGATACAAAAGGTTTTTTAGAAAAACAGGCAGAAGATGAAGAAAATATTTTTTATGTGGTAATGTTTACGGCTTTTCAGATGTTTAATGATTCTTATGAACCTGTAAATAGTCCTGTTCATCATCTTGGGCTTGTAAAAATCAACGCGAACGAAGAAAAGAACTAGTGATTATATGATGCTGGGCGGGCTCGAACCGTCTACCTGCTGCTTAGAAGGCAGCTGCTCTATCCAGATGAGCTACAGCACCGAAGTTTTAATAATATATCATAAAGAAAGGCTTATTTCAAGAGCAGCATTTCCTTCATAGTTCGCCATCCAAGCATTGCGCATTTTACGCGGGCTGGCATATGCGAAATATCCTGTAAGGCTGCTGCTTCGTCAAGGCGTTCAAGGTCTTCTTCTGTTACCTTATCTTTAATCATTCTGTCAAAAATATCGGCAAGAGCAAGAGCTTCGTCCTTTGTTTTTCCAATAACTAAATCGGCCATCATGTCAACGCTAGCCTGGCTTATTGCACAACCGCTTCCTGTAAAGCTTGCATCCGTAATTACATTGTTTTCATCAAGCTTCATCTGAAGTGTAATCTGGTCACCGCAGCTTGGATTTACGCCTTCAAGACAAAATGTAGGGGAATCCATATCCTGCTTGTGCGAAGGGTTTATGTTGTGCTCGTTTAATATTTCACGATAAAGTTCCTTAGTGTCCATAATTAATCCTTATACCCGCTCCATTCTCTTAAGTGGCTAAGCTTTTCCAAAAAGACATCAACTTCTTCTTCTGTATTGTAAAAGTAAAGGCTTGCGCGTGCTGTTGCAGTCTGGCCTAAATATTGTCCAAGTGGCTGTGCACAGTGATGGCCTGCACGAATTGCAATATGTTCTTCGCTTAAAAGAGAAGCAATGTCGTGCGGATGTACACCATCAATTGTAAAGGTAACAATACCGCAGCGTTTGTTTCCGTCTTTTGGTCCGATTATATTTACATGAGGAATATTTTTCATTCCTTCTATAATTCTGCATGCAAGTTCCGCATCGTGTTTTTCAATATTATCAAGACCAATGCTTTGAATATAGCGGATTGCTGCAGCCATTCCAACAGCATCGCCAGCGCTTACAGTTCCTGCTTCAAACTTATGAGGAATCTCTGCCCAGGTTGCTTTTTCGCGTGTAACATATTCAATCATTTCACCACCGCGAAGGAAAGGTTCCATTTTATCGAGCAGTTCGTATTTTCCGTAAAGAGCACCAATTCCCATAGGTCCGCAAAGCTTGTGTCCGCTCATTGCAAAAAAGTCTGCATCAATATCCTGAACATCAACCTTCATGTGTGGAGCAGACTGTGCGCCGTCTACAATAAAAATTGCACCAGCATTGTGTGCAGCTTCTCCAATTTTTTTAACAGGATTTGTTACGCCAAGTACGTTGCTTACGTGAACAACAGAAACAATCTTTGTGCGCGATGTGATTTTTGAAGCAATCTCCTCGTCGCTTATAATTCCTGTTTCTTTATCGCATTCCATAAATACAAGCTTGGCTCCAGTTTTCTGACAAACCATCTGCCATGGAACAATATTTGAATGATGTTCCATTATTGTTACGCAAACTTCATCACCTTCGTGAAGATTGTTAAGTCCCCAGCTGTAGGCGACAAGATTCAGGCTTTCAGAAGCGTTACGTGTAAAAATAATTTCTTCTGCCTGTTTTGCATTTATAAAATCTGCAACAGTTTTGCGTGCATTTTCATAGGCAAGGGTAGCGCGTTCACTTAATGAATAAAGTCCGCGCAAGGGATTTGCATTTTCTGTAGCATAAAAATGAGTCATTGCATTGAGCACAATAAAAGGACGCTGTGCAGTTGCGGCTGTATCAAAATATATAAGATCCTTATTTTCTACCGAAGATTTTTCATCAATTGCTTTGAAAAAAGGAAAGTCTTTTCTGTATTTGTTCATTATATATAACCTATTAAACTTGTATGTAAAACTGCTATATTGTAATAATTTTCAAGATGATTTGCAATAATGCTTAATCCTGGCCAATTTCAGTATCGAGCCAGTTGTTAATTTCCTCACGGATTTTTTCATCAGGAATATTTGCAGAAGCCGCTGTGATTTTTGCACGAGTAAGCATAGCCTCTGCAGTTGCCTGATCAATTCCACGAGTGTTTATGTAGAACAACATTTCTGGAGAAAGCTTTCCTATTGTAGAACCGTGTTCTGCTGCAATATCATCTTCGCCACAAAGAATTATAGGAGCTGCTTTTACTACAGCAGTTGGAGAGAGCAGGAGAGTTGTTTCCATTTCGTTTCCGGTAGAGCCGGAGCAGCCTTTTCTCATGTCAATTGTTCCGCGGTATGTTTTGGTTGAATCGTCTTTTACAGTTCCGTCTGTTTTCATGTTGCAGTCTGTCTTTTTGCCTGTATGAACTACAACCTGATTCATATCGATATACTGTGTTTCGCGGCAGATATATGCTGTGTCAGAAGTAAATCGTGACTGATATCCGTGAAGTGTGGCATGAAAGCCTGCATCAATGTGCGAACCGCCAAGTTCAATCTGAATAAGATCTGCCTTTGCGCGTTCTCCACAAACAATCTGAGTATCGTCTATCTGATAAACTGAGTTTTTGAAAAGCTGAACTTTTGTAATCTGAACGTTCGAATCGTCCTCTGCATAAACCTTAGTTATTATGCCAGAGAAAACCGCATTTTCACCGCCTTCATAAACAATAATAACCTTACAATTTATCCCAGCTTTTGCGTGAATAATATTATGTGTAGCAGAATTAGAAGCTGCATTTATTCTGATAATAAGCGGCTGTTCACAGTCTTTTTCGAATGTATAGATTTTTCCCTGTGCAGCATTTGTAATAAGCTCTGCCGCATCTTTTCCTATTGAATTTTCCGGCTCAGGAAGTTCAGTCTTAACAGTTTTGCCGTTGCTAACTAAAACACCTTCCGGAATCTGAACATCAGCCCCAGAGTTTTCCGAAACCGAAAAATCAAAAGTTCCCGAATCTTTATTTATTTTGAGCCAACTCCAAGTAAGATAAGGAATTGGATTTACATCGATTATTTGTTCCATAATACAGAACACATTTTAATGATTTTAGTCAGTTTTTTCAATGCAGAGCAAGCTCCTTTTGCGTTTGTTACCTATTGCATAAAACCTCTATTTTCATTATTATGTTTGATACGTATTTAGACTTTGGGCGAGGTGGTGTTTAATCCCCGTTTTACGCTGACGAGCCGGTTTGGGTACCAGTCTTTTGCAGGTTGGATTCTGTTTCCTTATTCCACTGCACCGGGCGATTGTTAATGTTTATTTTAATAGAGGTATTTTATGTACGCAACTATTGAATTTAAGGGCAAGCAGTACAAAGCAGAAAAAGACCTTGTTCTTACAGTAGATAAGCTTGATGCTGAAAAAGGTACAAAGATTGACATTGATACCGTTCTTTTGGTAAGCGACGGTGACAAAATCAGTGTAGGAACTCCTTATGTTAAGGGTGCAAAGGTAACAGTTGTAGTAGAAGAAACTTTCAAAGATAAGAAGGTTCTTGTATTCAAGTATAAGTCTAAGAAAGACTATCATCGCTTGATTGGTCATAGACAGCAGTACACAAAGGTACGTGTTGAATCTATTACCCTCGCATAATTAGGAAAGGAGATTACTATGGGAAGAACACGTGGTGGATCTGGTGCTAAAAACGGACGCGATCCTAATCCAAAGAGTCTTGGTGTAAAAAGATATGCCGGTGAATCTGTAACAGCAGGTTCAATTATCGTAAAGCAGCGTGGAACAAAATTCTATCCTGGAGCAAATGTTATGAAAGCTGGTGATGACAGCCTTTTTGCTACAGCAGACGGAAAAGTAGTTTTTGGTGAAAGAAATAATCACAAGGTTGTTTCTGTAGAAGCTGCAAAATAAGTTCAGCTCTTGCTGAATGACAATGCCCGGTGTGACGAAAATCTGCCGGGCATTTTTTTTAGGGATTTTGTATGATAGGTTTTGCTGACGAAGCAACAATTGAAGTTCGCTCAGGTAACGGTGGAAACGGCTGTGTAGCATTCCGCCGGGAAAAGTATGTTCCTCATGGTGGCCCTAACGGTGGAGATGGCGGTAAGGGTGGTGATATTATTTTTACTGTAAAACGAAACCTTCGTACTCTTGCAAAGCTTCGTCATCAGCACTGCTTTAAGGCACGCAATGGTGGAGACGGTCAGGGCTGGAACCGCTATGGTGCAGACGGTGAAGACTGTGTAATTCCAGTACCTCCAGGAACAACAATCCGCGATGCCGAAACAGAAGAAATCATTTATGACTTTTCAAGTGCAAAGGGCGATGAACAGTTTACCTTCTTAAAAGGCGGAAACGGCGGCTGGGGTAACGTTCATTTTAAGAGTTCAACAAATCAAGCACCACGTCAGGCTAATCCTGGACAGCGTGGAGAAACTCGCTTCCTTAAACTTGAGCTTTCTATCATGGCAGATGCCGGTCTTGTAGGTTTTCCTAACGCAGGAAAATCTTCGCTTCTTACATATTTTACAAATGCGCATCCAAAGATTGCGCCATATCCTTTTACAACTATTATTCCAAATCTTGGTGTGCTTCGCGTAGACGACGAAAGCGATATTATTATTGCAGATATTCCTGGAATTATTGAAGGCGCCAGTGAAGGTCTTGGCCTGGGCGACACATTCCTTAAACATATTACCCGTACAGCTTGTCTTATCTTTATGATTGACTCAAGCGACGAAAATTATCTTACAGCTTATGATACTTTGTGTAACGAGCTTTCAAAGTATTCAGACAGCCTTCTTGAAAAACCGCGCATTGTTTTGTTAAACAAAATTGATGTTGAAGGTGCTTTTGATAACGCTGTAGAAGCGGCAGAAAAAATCCGTGCGGCTGAACCAGAGACTGTTGTTATTCCTGTTTCTGTTCATACAGGTCGTGGAATGAAGGATGCTCAGAATCAGATTGTACAGCTTGTAAATCGTCAGGAGCAGCGCATTGTTGCCGAAGAAAAAGGTACTGCAGAATTTGGAAGCAGCTTTATGAAGGACCGGGCCGGCTTTGAAGATGATGACGATGAAAACATTCAGTATCCGGGAAGTGAACAGTAAAATCGGGTGGAGGCAGCTTTGAAGATTGCAGTATTTGGTGGAACTTTTAATCCTCTTCATATTGGGCATGCAATGCTCGCAGATACAATTATAAAAGAGCTTGGTTTTGATAAAGTGCTTTTTGTACCAACCTATGCTCCACCTCATAAAGATTTTTCTAAAATTATTGCGCCTGTACACCGAATGAAAATGATTGAAGAATTTTGCAAAAGCGAAGGCGATGGTCATTTTGAACTGGAGCTCTGCGAAATAGAAAGAGGAGGCATTTCTTATACTTCCGATACACTTGAATTTTTGACAAAAAAATATCAGGACCAGCTGGAGCAAAAACTAGCCTTTGTAATGGGCGATGAAGTTGCCGCTGAATTTTCTAAATGGCGAAATCCAGAAAAGGTGAGTGCGCTTGCAGATCTTATTATTGTTCATCGTTATCCTGATGTAAAAGCAATGGAAGACTGCTTATACGAAAGCAAGCCTACTGGCGATTACAAAGGAGACTTTGCCGTAAAGTTTGATAAGGATAATTTTTCATATCCACATATTTATATTGAAAATCCTATGCTGCCTGTTTCTTCTACAGATATCCGCCGTCGCATTGATTTGGGACAAAGCTTTAGATATCTGGTGCCTCAGGCAGTTTATGAATATATAGAAAAAAATAATTTATATAGAGGGTCTGCATCGTGAGCCTTGACTATGATTCGCTTATAGAAAAAATCCGTGATTATACAGAAGCACATGTAAAGCCTGCTCGTTATGATCATTCTGTTCGTGTAGCAGAGATGTGCGTAAAGCTATGTAAGCGTTATGGCCTTGATACAAATAAAGGATATCTTGTAGGCATAGGACACGACATGTGCAAGGATATGCCTCACGAAAAAATGCTCGAGCTTGCAAAAAAAGACGGCAATCCTGTTACCGATTTTGAAATGGCAAAGCTTTCTCTTCTTCATGGACGAGCCGCTGCAGTTATGATGAACGAAAAGTTTGGCATTGAAGATAAAGAGATTCTTGAAGCTGTAGCAAATCATGTTTCGGGTTGTCTTGGTCTTTGTGATCTTGGAAAAGTCCTTTTTCTTGCAGATAAAACAGAACCTGGTCGTCCACAGTCTACAGATGAATACAGGGCAGGGCTTCTTAAACTTACACTTGACGAGCAGTATCTTTCTGTTATAAAAGAAAATTATGAATATATAACAAGTCGTGGTTATGAAGTTTACCCAGAGACTAAAAAAATGATAGAATACTATGAAAAGGTTGTAAGCAAGGCTGGCAAATAGCAGACTTTTAAACCTTAGGATAATTAAATGAAGAAACTTAGAAATGAACAGAAAGGTATTCTCTTTATTGCTCTCATCGTTATAGTGATTATTGCTTTAAGCTTATTCTTTGCACGCTCTCTTAAAACTAACAGCGTAGAGGATGCTCTTGAACACGATACACTTTTGCGCACATTGTTTGTTGTTCAGAATGATGATGGTACAGAGCTGTTCTCTAATGTAATTATCCTTGATACATCTACAAAAAAAGCAGCTGTTATAAATCTTCCGGGATACACTGGTGCAATTTTCCAGTCGCTTGGCCGAACAGACAGACTTGCTCAGGTTTACAACGAACTTGGCATGGCCTCATACAGAACAGAAGTTCAGAAAATGCTTGGCATTTCTATTCCATATACAACAATGGTAAGACTTGAAGATTTTATCCGCCTGTGCGACATGTTTGGTGGAATGCGCGTATTTATTCCATCTCCAATAGACAGTGTTTCCCAAGAAGGCGAGCGATGGCTTCTTCCTTCTGGTGCCGTTACTCTTGATGGAGATAAAATTGCCGTTTACCTTAGATATCGCGATGAAGAAGAAACAGAAGAATCAATTCAAGACAGATATCAGAATGTAATGGGTGCCTTCTTAACAGGACTTCATGATCAGAGCTTTAAGATTTTTAATACAAGCAAAAACTTTAAAAGATTTTCTGTAAGCTTAAATACAAATCTTGCAGATTATGAAGAAGAAACCTTGTATTCAGAAATCTCTCAGATTGATACAGAATCTATCATTAAGCAGACAATCACAGGCTCTCTTCGTAATGTAGACGGCCAGCAGCTTTTGTTCCCTCTTAATAACGGTGAGTTTATTAAAGAAGCAGTTAAGCAGACAACATATATGCTTATGTCTTCGGACGGAACAATTTCTAACAGAATTTATGTTCTTGAAATTCAAAACGGTACTAAGACCCAGGGATTGGCACGTCGTACTGCAACTCTTTATCAGAATGCAAGCTATGATGTTCTTAGTGCTGTAAATGCCGATTCAAATGATTATGCCGAAACTGTGATTGTTGATCACATTGGAAACGAAGCGGTAGCACGTCAGGTAGGCGAGCTTATCCGCTGTACAAATATAAAACAAGCAGATGAAATGGAGGATGGAAGCTCAAGCGACAGCATGGTTGATTTTACAGTAATTCTTGGTAGAGATTTCAACGGTGCTTATGTAATTCCGGGAGCTTCTTATTAAGTATATGAAAACAACAGAAGAAAAAGCAATTGAAATTGCAAAGCTCATGCAGGATGGAAAGGGTAGTGATGTTACTCTTATTGATATCAGCGGATTGAATTCCTGGACTGATTATTTTGTTATTGTGACTGTAACAAGTTCAACTCAGCAGCAGGGTCTTGCAAAGCAGATAAAAGATTATATCAAAGACAATGATCTTGAAATTCATCCTGTAAACCGCAGAAGTCCAAATGGTGATGACTGGAATCTTATTGATTTAGGTTCAATTGTAGTTCACCTGATGTCTGCACAAGCAAGAGAATTTTATAATCTTGAAAAGCTGTGGTTTAACGGAAAGGTTATAGAGTTGTAATATGTGGTCCCTGAGCTTGTCGAAGGAACTATAAGTCGTATTTGTCGATGAAGGAAATGTCGTCTTCGTCGTCGTTTTTGTGTCGTGATGTGTAGTAACCGTCTTCTGGTTCTACATCATCATAGGGTTCGTCTATATCTTCTTCTTCTTTGAAAACATCGTCGTAGTAAAGCTCATCTTCGTTGTCAAAGTCGTCAAGGACATCGTCCTCGTCGTCATCAAAATCATCATCAAATTCTTCGTCAAAATCGTCGAAGTCATCATCCATGTAAATTGATAATTCATCAAGCTCTGGCTCTGCGAACATAGACACCCCGTATCTTAGCTTTTAGGAAACTCACCCATCAACAAGATATATCAAACACAAGGATTTTTCAACTACCTTTAGAAAAAAATGTAATAAAAAGTTAGCAAAATATAACGTTTCTTTCTAGAATTTATTAACGAATTGTTATATCTTTTATTGTTAAGCCATTCTGTTGTCAAGTCTTTTATAAAATAATACCCCCTTTTTTTTGTTTTTATTTTTTTAATAAAAAATCGCCGTAAGATTACGGCGATACATTCTAGAGATGTTAATATTTTATAAAATATTTATTTACAAGTTTGTTGTTTTTGTATAAAATATAATTATCATTATCTGTCTATCTATAGTTCTTAACCAAGTCTGTAGATTCCGATGCCATCGAGTTGCAGCTTGGTGGCATCATTCGTTTTAACCTGTTTTTTTGTAAACAAATCTATATTTAGCTTTTGCATCTTTCAAAAAGTAATCCTCGATTAAATCTTTCCACACTTGCGGCATTCGGTTCCCAGAAGAATCTTCATCGAATAGTTCTAGTTCAACTCTTTTTCCGTTTGTTGTTTCTGCGTAAATACCATCTTGTATTGATAAATACACTGTAATTTTTTGTTTGCTTATGCCAGGAGCTTTGAAAAGATAATTTTTAAGTGAAAATATACAACCAGAATCTGTTGTTCGTTTTACTTTAACTGCTAATATCTTTGCTAAATCTGTTGTTTGTTTTTGTGTAAGTTTTAGAAAAGCTGATTCTTCTTTTGCTGGTTTTACAGAAAAACGTTTCCCAATAATTTTCATAAATTCAGGTAAAAACAAATTTGCCTCTTCAACGGTTGTTATATTG
>JBGVAV010000163.1:0-10437 GCA_045224915.1 Treponema sp. | reverse complement strand
GATTCGGATCAGAACGTTAAGCTTAAAAATACAATTCAGAAGCAACTTAAAGTTCATATAGAAGCTATCAGCGATGTTCAGATGGCTGATGTAAATATCGTTTTGCCTGAAAAACAGCTTTTTGCTGCTGATCAGGCTCCTGTATCTGCAAGTGTCATTCTTAAAACGACCCCTTCGAGTGACCTGCTTACAAATAAAAAACGAATTCAGGGTATTCAGCGACTTATCTTATCTGCTGTAGAAGGTCTCAAAGAAGAATATCTTATCATCACCGATACCGAAGGAACTCAGATTAATGATTTTGAAGGTATGGCAGAGTACGACAGACTTTCTCTTACAGAAAAAACAGAAAAGTTTAAGCTTCAGCATGCAACACAAATCCGTGCAAAGATCCTCAATATGTTCCAGAATACTTATGGTGTAGATCGCTGCCGTGATATGCTTGTAACTATCGAAATGGATACTTCTATGGAAACAAGCCATTCTACAGAGTATGGCCCAATTCCAATTAAAGCAGATAACCCTGATACTCCTTATGATGATTCTGAATATCGTGATACATTACCTGTTAGCGAACAGAGAATCGTAAAAGAATGGCAGGGAACCGGCTATAATCCTGAAGGTCCAGCCGGTGTAGAAGGTCAGACTACACCTGTTTATTCTGATATGTCAAATGTAATTGGTAAATCTACAGAAACAGGTACTACAATAAATCATGCTCTTAATAAAAAAGAAATAGACAGAAAAGCAGATCCTAAAATTGATAAAATTGCAGTTTCTGTAAACATTGACGGTAGATGGAAGCTGCTTAAAGATAAAAACGGAAAACCAATCATAAACGAAGAAGACGGTTCCCTTAAGCGTGAATATACTCCTCTTACTGCAAAAGATATTACAGATGCAGAAGATATGATTAAGGGTGGTATTGGTTACGACCGCAACCGTGGTGATACTGTTGTTGTAACTAACATTGCTTATGACCGCGACAAGGAACACGCAGACGAAGATGCAGCATACTTTGCAAAGATCCAGCGCCAGAGAATGATTGTTCTCATTCTTATTGCTGTTGTTGTCGTTCTTCTTGGATTTATCCTCTTCCGTGTTATCAGTAAAGAAATTGAACGCCGCCGCCGCGAAAGAGAAGCACGACTTCTTGCAGAACAGCAGGCAGCACGCGAAAGAGCTCTTTGGGATGCAAAAGACGAAGGTATGGAAGTTACAATGTCTGTCGAAGAGACAAGACGTATGGAGCTCCAGGAAAATGCTATTACTATGGCAAAAGAGCATCCTGAAGATGTTGCAATGCTCATTAGAACTTGGTTGATGGAGGAATAAAATGGCTGACGAAGATTTAACATCTGCAGACAAACCAAAAGGTTCAAATCCTAAGCCTGTGCCAAAGCCTGGAAGCCTCAAGCCTGCGGGCTCGGGTTCATCCTCAAAGAAAAATCAAAAGGATTATAAAAGTTTAACTGGTCGCCAGAAAGCTGCTATTTTCTTAATTTCGCTTGGACCAGAAGTTTCTGCCGAAATCATGAAGCACCTTCGCGAAGATGAAGTAGAAACACTTACATTTGAAATTGCACGTCAGGAAAAAGTAAACCCTGACTTTAAGGATGCTGTACTTGAAGAGTTCCAGGAGCTCATGAATGCTCAGAACTTTATCACTACTGGTGGTATTGATTATGCGCGCGAACTCCTCGAAAAATCTTTGGGTTCTCAAAAGGCTATCGATATTATCAACAGACTTACATCTTCCCTCCAGGTTCGTCCTTTCGATTTTATCCGCCGTACAGACCCAGCACATTTGCTCAACTTTATTCAGCAGGAATATCCGCAGACAATTGCTTTGATTCTTGCTTACCTGGAACCAGGAAAAGCTGCTGTAATCTTGCAGAACTTGCCTGAAGAAATGCAGGCCGAAGTTTCAAAACGTCTTGCAACAATGGACCGTACATCTCCAGAAGTTTTACGTGAAGTTGAACGCGTATTGGAAAAGAAGCTTTCAACTCTGTCTTCAGAAGACTATACTGCTGCCGGTGGTGTTGAAGCAATCGTAGAAATCTTGAACCTTGTAGACCGTTCTTCAGAAAAGTCTATTATCGAATCTCTGGAAGAAGACGATCCGGATCTTGCCGAGGAAATCAAAAAGCGAATGTTCGTATTCGAAGATATCGTTATGCTCGACAACCGTGCTATTCAGAAGGTACTCCGCGATGTCGATCAGCAGGAACTCGCAAAAGCGCTTAAATCTGTTGATACCGAAGTTCAGGATAAAATCTTTGGAAATATGTCTAAGCGTGCCGCAAGTATGCTTAAGGAAGATATGGAATTCATGGGACCTGTCCGCTTGAAGGATGTTGAAGAGTCTCAGCAGAAGATTGTATCTATCATCCGACGTCTCGAAGATAGTGGTGATATCGTTATTGCCCGCTCTGGCGAGGATGAACTCGTAACCTAAAATCGGACTGAAGTAAGGAAGTAAAGTTTTATGGCAAAATCTGTTTTTCGTCCTGGTGAAACAAAAGTAGAAGGTGATAAGGTAATGCTTCCTCTGGTGCATAATTATGCGCCTGTAGAAGAAGAAGTGCCTGTAATTCAAGAAGAATATACAGGTCCTACTGCAGAAGATTTACGCAAAGAAGCAGAAAACTTTAAGGTTCAGTGGGAAAGTGAAAAGCAGAAAATGCTTGCACAGGCCCAGGCTAGTGCAGATGACATTGTAAAGAAAGCAGAAGACGCAGCTTTTGCCGAAGTAAAGCGTCAGACAGATGCAGCAGCCGTAATTAAAGCCGATGCCGAAAACGAAGCTCAAAATATTATTGCACGTGCAAAAAATGAGGCTGCCCAGATAATTGCAGATGCAGAAGCTGAACGCGATCGTCTTCATAATGAAGCACAGACAAACGGTTATGAAAAAGGTCATCAGGAAGGCTACGAAAAAGGTGTTGCCGAAGTTGACCGACTTGTTGACCGCATGCATAGAATCCTTGAAGCAGTAATGCAGCGCCGTGAAGAAATCCTTGCCGATACAGAAAGTCAGATTGTTGAACTTGTAATTTTGATGGCTCGCAAGGTAATTAAGATTCTTTCTGAAAATCAGAAAAACGTTGTTATGGCAAATACTCTTGCTGCTCTTAAAAAAGTTAAGACTCGTGGTGAAGTAACACTGCGTGTAAATCTTGAAGAAGTAAAGCTTACCTCTGAACATGCACAGGAATTTATTCAGCACGTTGAAAATGTAAAAGGAATAACTGTTCTTGAAGATTCATCAGTTGAACGCGGAGGCTGTATTGTAGAAACAGACTTTGGCGCAATTGATGCCAGAATCTCAAGTCAGCTTCAGGAACTTGAAAATAAGATTCTTGAGATTTCTCCTGTTAAGAATATCAAACGTTCAGATTCTCTTACTGGTGCTACAGAATAGGGAGGTATTAATATGCGCTCTTCCTATACTGGCGAATTCAATTTTACAAAATATCTCGAAAAAGTAATCGACGCCGATACAATCCATTACATTGGAAAAGTTGTTGCAGTAAAGGGCCTTGAAATTGAAAGCGAAGGTCCTCGTTCTGTAATTGGCGAAATGTGTACAATCAGACTTGCCGACGGATCAACTCTTTTAGCAGAGGTTGTTGGCCTTGAAGATAAAATAGTGCGCCTTACTGCTTTTGGAAATACAAAAGGAATTGAAGTAGGTTGTGAAGTTATTGCTTCTGGAAGTGTATTAAAGGTTCCGGTTGGAATGTCGCTTCTTGGCCGCACAGTTGATGCAACAGGTCATGTCTGTGATGATGGCCCGGAAATTGTTCCTGAAACATATTATCCTGCTGTTGCAGACGCACCGGACCCAATGACTCGTCTTCCAAATAACAAACGTATCCAGACAGGTGTTCGTGCAATAGATTCACTTCTTACAGTTGCAAAGGGCCAGCGTATTGGTATTTTTGCAGGCTCTGGTATTGGTAAATCTACCTTGCTTTCGATGATTGCCCGTAATACCGATGCAGACATAAACGTAATAGGACTTATTGGTGAACGAGGCCGTGAAGTTCTTGACTTTATAAATCGTGACCTTGGAAAATCGGGACTTGAACGTTCTGTTGTTGTAATTGCGACAGGTGACCAGCCAAGTATATGTCGTCTTCGTGCCGCTTATGTTTGTACTGCAATTGCAGAATATTTCCGTGACAAGGGAAAAGACGTTGTTCTTATGCTTGACTCTGTAACACGTTTTGCCCAGGCTCAGCGCGAAATTGGTCTTGCAAACGGAGAACCTCCTGCACAAAAAGGATATCCGCCAAGCGTATTTGATATGATTCCAAAGCTGCTTGAACGAACAGGTACAAACGACAAAGGTTCTATTACAGCGTTCTATACAGTACTTGCCGATGGCGATGATATGAACGACCCTATTGTAGATAAGGTTCGTGGTACTCTGGATGGACACATTGTTTTGAGCCGTCGTCTTGCTCAGGCTTATCACTATCCTGCAATTGATGTTCTGGCAAGTATAAGCCGTCTTGCTAAACGAGTAACCGGTAAACAGACACAAAAGGCTGCAGGTCTTATTCGTATGATGATGGCTAATTATGCCGAACGCGAAACAATGATTACAGCAGGTATTTATCAAAAGGGCGGTTCACCTGATATTGACCTTGCAATAGACAAGCATGATGAAATAGAAGAATTCCTTAAGCAGGAAGAATATGAAAAGTGCCCGATGGAAGATACTCTTGATAAGCTTGCAACCCTGGCCGAAATTGAAATTCCTAAAGAGGAATATGTTGAACAGCCGGCACTTGATGCCCAGACTACAGCTGATATTGTTGATCAGATGAAGATGGACGAAGAAAGTCAGAAAGAATAGATTGTCGGGTCAAGCCCGACAATGACATAGGTTTATCATGGCAAAAGCATTTAAATTTGAGTTACAGGATGTGCTTGATTTTAGGAATTTTGAAAAGGACCAGGCACAGAACGAACTTGCAAAAGCGCTTGCTGTTGAAACTCAAATAAACAACAATCTTCAAATTATCGCTTCTCAATTTGTTTCTGTAAAAAAACAGATAGACGCTTCGTCTTCTTTTGAAGATATTGCTGCAGGAAACACCCGTAAAAAATTTCTTGAATTACAAAAAGAAGAATTACTCAAACAGCTTGCCGAAGCAAAAGTCGTAAGTGATCAAAAACGTGCCGTTCTTGCCGAAGCCATGAAAAAAACA
This sequence comes from Treponema sp., assembly GCA_045224915.1. Classification (GTDB taxonomy): domain Bacteria; phylum Spirochaetota; class Spirochaetia; order Treponematales; family Treponemataceae; genus Treponema_D. Next base: position 5,212 of record JBGVAV010000163.1, on the reverse strand, counting down.
ACAGCCCTCGAGAAGCTTAAGGAAAAGCAACTGGAGGGCTGGAAAGAAGAATCAGATAAAGAAGAAAACGACTTTATCGATGATCTTGCTAATAATGGAAAGCACTTCCACCAATAAATTCACGAATAATACTCTTTGGCGGAACAACTGTCGGCGGAATTGTCGAGAAGTTTTCGAGGAAGCTGAGCAATCTTCTTGCTTCTGAGTATTCCTTTTCGAGTGGTGTTACCTGGCGCAAAAGTGGAGCTGCATATACACGAAGAACGCTAAGCTCATAGTCGAGCGCAGTATTCAAAATTGCATCTGCATTATTCTGGAATGGGAAGATATGAAGTTCTTCTCCTCGTGTAACGCTTGGCCACATTTCAATTGTTCCTGCTGCAGATTTTCCACGGAAATTATTGTCGCGTACAATTCGGCGGATAAGACGGTTATCGCTTGTAGAAATGCGGTTGTGGTCATCAAGGTTCAGCTGGGTTAGGGCAGACAGATAAATCTTAAACTTGTATTCATCTGGAACCTTTGGTGTAAGCTTTGGATTAAGTCCGTGAATTCCTTCCATAATAAGGATATCATTCTTCTCGAGCTTGAGCTTGTTCTTTTCTTCAAAGTAGCTTGTTCCTGTGTGGAAATCATAAGAAGGAATATTTACTTCTTTGCCTTTGAAAAGATTTACCAGGTTCTTGTTCAAAAGGTCAACGTTCAATGCTTCAAGACATTCATAGTCTGGCTTGCCGTTTTCATCAAGAGGAGTTTTGTCGCGGCCGGCATAGTAGCAGTCAAGGCTGATTACCTTTGGTGTGTAGCCCATTGCCATAAGTTCAAGTGCAAGCTTTTTAGCAGAAGTTGTTTTTCCACTGGAAGAAGGACCTGCAATTAAAACAACACGTACTGTCTTTTTTGCAACAATCTGCGAAGCAATCTGAGAAATATTTTTCTGCTGATATGTTTCTGTAATATCAATAAAGTCGTTGATCTTGCGCTGTGCAACAAGTTCGTTGAGAGATGCTGCAGAAGTAACGTTTACTCGTTTTCCCCATTCCTTGTATTTCTGGTAAACCTCGTAAAGCTTTGGCTGATCTTTAAAAATCTCAAGATGTTCAGGATCAGAGGTGCGAGGGAAGCGAAGAAGGAATCCATTCTTATATTGAAGAATATCAAAAACTTTAAGAGTTCCTGTTGAGCGTACAAGCGGTCCAAAGTAAATATCAGAAAAATCTCCAATAGAATTAATTTTGATTTTTGGAGAACACACAAAGTTCAACTGCTTGCGTGTTTCAATCATTCCAAGTTTTTCAAAAAGCTTTGTTGCTTCCTGGTAAGAAACAAACTCTGTTGTAATTGGGATATCCTCTTTAATGAGGCGTGTCATTTCTTTGTTGAGCTTATTGATTGCATCAATGTGAACAGATTTTTCATTATCGTATGTGTAGAAATATCCGTGTCCAAGACTGTGTCCTACAATAAGACGTTTCTCTGGGAACAGATTGTGACTGGCTGCAGCAAGCAAAAGGCATAGAGAGCGGCGGTAAACGTTACTTCCATCCTTTGTGTTGTTCAAAATTGGTTCGATGTTTGAAGTAAACTGAATAGGTGTATCAAGCGGACGAACTTCATTGTTGATTTTTACTGCATAGATATTTTCTACAGGTAAACCAAATCCATCAATTATATCTGTAACCGGTGTAGCAAATTCCACCGTTTTTTCGCAAACTTTTTTATCTTCGTAAACTAATGTTACTTTAATCTTTTTCTTGTCCATAATTGGGCACTCCTTATGTAAGCCTCACGAGGCCTGTAATATTATAATTATAAATGCAAAAGTACTAAAAGTAAAATTGAAAATGCGGCCCGGCAGGCATCTGTAAAAAAAACTAATACATTTTTCTGTAATTCCGATAAATAGAGTGGAGGTAAGGAAAAATGACTTCGATCATTCCTGGATTAGCTAGTTTCTCATATAGCAATTCGTCGATTGTTGCAGCTGCAGGCAAAATGTATGTTCCTGTAAGCAAGTCGGCTCTCCTTTATTCTCACTTTGATCACGTTTCTGGAGTTGCCGCAGGTAATGGCCAGAGCGGAGTTTCAATCAGCAAATTACGCATTCTCAATTCTCTTATTGAAAGAGTTTCTGCAATTAAAAATGAACCTGCAAAAACTTTAAAAGAAGTTTCTCCAGATCAGGCAGATGCACTCATTCAAAACTATCAAAAACAGCTCCAGCAGGCACTTCAAACACCATATATCCTCAACGGTGCACAACCACAGGCCGGCGATCTTTTTACACTTCTTGCATAAATATACAAGAATTATGCATTAAAATGAATAAATCTGCAAATTATTGACTTTTTTATGCATTTTTACCATAATATTGTCCGTTATGAATAAACTGGCAATTGAATTAAACGAGACTCTTAAGGGGTCTGTTGTAGACGCACTTTTGTCTGATATGGGCAAAAGACTTTATTTTCCAAATGGTATTATTTCTCAGGGTGCAGAAGCAGCAAAAGATGCTTTTCTTGCAAATGGAACAATCGGTATGGCAGTTTCTGGTGGAACTCCAATTGAGCTTGATTCTTATAAAAAGTCAATGCCTTCTTTTAATCCACGCGAAACAGTTGCTTATGCTAAAACAGCCGGAAATCCAGATCTTCGCGCTTTGTGGAAAGAAAAAATTATCGAAAAAAATCCTTCTCTTGCCGGTAAAAAAATCTCTTTGCCAATTTTAGTACCAGGTCTTACTGCTGTACTTTCTTATGTATCAGATATTTTTGTTGATGAAACAAAGCCTTTGCTTGCTGCAGATCCTTGCTGGGACAACTACGAGCTTATCTGCTGTGCACGCCGTAACGCAGAGTTCCATCAGTTCAAATGCTTTGAAGGAAACGGCTTTAATCTTAAGGCTCTTGAAGATGCAATGAAAGCTGATGCAGCAAAATATGGTTCTGTTCGTGTATTGTTAAACTTCCCGCAGAATCCAAGCGGCTACAGCCCAACAAAAACAGAAGCAAAAGAAATCTGCCGCATTGTTAAAGAAATTGCAGAAAGTGGAGCAAAGGTTTTAGTACTCAGTGATGATGCATACTTTGGTCTTAACTACGAAGATGATATTGAACCTCAGTCTTTGTTTGCTTACTTTGCAGATATGCATGAAAACATTCTTGCAATCAAAGCAGACGGTCCTACAAAAGAAGATTTTGCATGGGGCTTTAGAGCAGGCTTTGTAACATTTGCTTCTAAGGGACTTACCGATGAACAGATTACAGCTCTTCAGATTAAGTTTATGTCTGCAATCCGTTCTTCAGTTTCATGTTCATCTACACCTTCTCAGTCACTTGTACTTCATGCATTAAAGGATGATGCCCACAACGCACAGAAAAAGGTTCTTCGCGATATGCTCAAGCGCCGCTATGATGCTGTAAGAGCTTTTGTAAATACACACAAATCCTCTGTTCTTGAACCATTGCCTTTCAATTCAGGCTACTTTATGAGCTTTAATGTAAAGACAGGAAACGCAGAAAGCATCCGCAAAAAGCTGCTTGCCGAAAAAGGTATTGGTATTATCCAGATTGATTCAAATACTCTTCGCGTTGCCTTCTCAAGCATTGATGAAGAAAAGATTGATGAAGTTTATTCTGCCATATATAATGTAGCAGAGGCTATGTAATTTGAGACGATTCTTTTTTGCAGCAATTCTTCTTGCCGCATTTTCTATTTTATGTTCTTGCGATGAAACCGAACAGTCCAGAATTATTATCTGGACTTCGAGTGCAGAGTTTGCGCAGTACACTGAACTTTTTAATTTTACACATCCGGGAAGCAATGCTGTAATTGTATATAAAGAAAATCCCGCTCAGGAGCTTCCTCCTGCAAAAGATGAGCTCCCGCCAGATATTGTAATCGGCTCCTGGCTTTGTACAGACAAAACTCAAAAGCAATTTAAATCTCTTGATTATCTTTTTGACCGTCAGACAATTTCTTCTTCAATGTTTTACAGTCAGCTTCTTGAGGCTGGAAAGATTCGTAAAACTCAATATCTTTTGCCTGTGAGCTTTAATCTTCCTGCTGTAATTTTTGCAGAATCAAACAAGGATTATATTTCCGAAAATTACACAATGACTCTTGATCAGATAAAGGCTGCGGGTCTCAGTTATAACGAAAAAAATAAAAAGGGCACATTTAGCCGCATAGGATTTTTGCCTTCTGCAAATGACGACTTTTTATATCTTACAACAAAGCTTTACAGAGTAGATTTTAGAGAAGAGAAGGGCCAGATTGTCTGGAGCGATCTTCGTCTTAGAAATGTTGTTTCTTACGACAGGGATTGGATCATCAATACAAACAGTTCTGCGCAGGAAGAACAGGATTTTGCTTACAAATATCTTTTTATGCCGGACTATCGCCAGGTTACTTCTGGCAGAACTCTCCTTGCATACACAACAAGCAACAAGATGTTTGGATATATGAAAAGTCAGGAACTTAATATAGATTACCGTTGGATTGCGGGCGATGACTTTATTCCTATTGAAGATTCCCTTTTAATGACAGGCATTTATACAAAAGCACGCAACGAGCAGGGAGCCACAGAATTCCTTACCTGGTTCTTTGATTCTGAAAATCAAAAAGAAATCCTTGAACGAAAAATCCAGATGGAGCTTAATAACGAAATGTTTGGAATTGCCGACGGATTTTCTTCTTTGCGTGATGTAACCGAACATGTTCTTCCTATTTACTATAATCAGCTGCTTACAAATCTTCCACCGGCACAGTTGTTGAAGGTTCCTCAGAAGCTTCCTGCACGCTGGGATTCTTATAAATCTGTAGTAGTTGAACCATACCTTAATGCTGCCATAACAACCGATTCCAAAACTTCAATGGGCGAATACGAAGCAGAATGGCGCAAAAAAGTTTTTGATAACTAATCTACTCAAAAAAATCTTCAAAATCCAAAAAATAAAATTTGACTTCTAAAAAAGTAGTGTTATAATTTTATTAGTTAAACCTTTTACTAAAACGATTTACTAGTGGGTAGTGAAAGGTTTTTTTAAGGGGAGTTGGTTAAACGTTTTACTAAAAACAATAAAAAAGTTGATGGAAGGTCTTTATGCGCCAGTTGAAGTTTAAAAGTCAAAAAAAGAAGCAGATGGTAACAGATTTCCTGCTGATTGTTCCGTTTCTTCTGCTTATTTTAGTGTTTTCCTATTATCCTCTT
>JBGVAV010000162.1:0-2506 GCA_045224915.1 Treponema sp. | reverse complement strand
ATTGTAATTTGTTTTAATCGGGTATCATTTGTTTGCGATTCTGTAAAATTGTTTTTTTCTTCTTCTGTATAAATCTTATATTTTTCTGCAGAAGAATTTCTAAAATTTGAGAATGCATTTTCTGATTTATTACATATTATTTCCAAAAATTTTAAATATGCAGTTTTGAAATTATTGTTTTCTGCGGTTATATATTTTTCAATTCCATCTTCAGTATAAATAAAACGAAAATTATTTATATCCATATTTTTGCCATAAACATATCCATTGTGTTCACAAAAATAGGATTTTGGGCTTGTAGGATCAGGAACTACATGTTGTTTCCAATATAAAAAATTAATTCTATCCATAACACCTCTCTATGTTATTGTTTTGTATAATCTGCAATTTCTTCTTGTTTAAAGTTTTCAGGATGGAGTAAATATTCTCCCCATTGTTCTGCAATTGCTTGCGCAAAACCAGGAAAAGTCTTACTTCTTAAATTTCTTCTTTCTTCAGGTGTTTTAGCTTTGACTAATGCATCTGAATACCATTTTGGTAATCTTCTTCCACTTTTTAATTCTACCCATTCACCATGACCGACTTCCTTCGTATGTTTTAAGAGTGGAAGATTTTTTATCCACAAACATGTAGTTTTAGAAGCTTCATCGCCAAAGTGATAAGGCTGTACAATCTGCTGCGGTTTTTTCCATTGTGTATTCATAATTCCTATCGGATTTTCTACAGCAATTCTAGGTATAGGTTGTTCAGCTAAAGCTTGAAAAAAAGCTTTACCATCGGCCTGGTCTTTACGTCTGTTAGGAAATCTTGGATGAGGTCTTCTTTGTTCATAAGGTAAATCTTTATCGTCAGGATGGTAATACCAGCGAGCACCACTTACAGCAAGAAATGTACAAGGTGGATGAGCAACCATCAAATCCCAGTTTCCTTCAATAAAAGCTTGTTCTCCATTCTGTAATGTACCACCATGATTATTTATAATTTCAAAAACATCACAGTTAAAATGCCATTCAGGATGTCCTCCGCTACATTGTAGTAAATCACAACTGTATGCATTAAACCCCAGCTTTCTGAAATTTGAACAAACAGCCTGACTTTCTTCACATGCTACAAGAATGTTTGTATGTGCTGCTCTTTGTAAATCTTCTTCAGTCATTTCTTCTCTAGTCATTTTGTTCTTCCTTTTTCTGTAATACTTCGTAAACAGCTTCTGCAATTCCTTTTGCAAATAAAACAGGTACTGCGTTTCCAATCATTCTGTAAGCGTATGAGTTAGAAACAGGGAAACTGTAATCCAACGGAAATGACTGCAGCAAAGCAGCTTCTCTCATTGTAATTGTTCGTAATTGCTTAATATCAGGGTGAATAAACATATATCCATCTTTATACAAATGAGCAACAATTGTAGGAGAAGGTTTATCCCATTCAAGATTTCTATATTTTACATGGTTCGAAGTGTGCCCTGTAATTTTTGTATAGAATTCCATTTTTTCCTGCTGTGAATATGTATTCATATTATTAGCAAGCCATTCTTTAAATAATTTCTGGTCTCGGAATCCATGATATCTTGGTTCATGATGATCAATTTTTTCACCACTTACCTGAATATGAGAAACATTAGCACGGCCAACTTTTTCTACTTTTCCTGTTGGAATTAATGCAGGCAAGTTTCCTATAGCATCACGAACTGTTTTATGATTTGTTGTATTTCTGTGAGCAGATAATGTTTCATAAAATTCTTCAACATTAAAAACTGAATCATGTTTTACACCAATTATAATAATACGGTTTCGTTTTTGAGGAACATTAAAATCTTCTGCACAATAAACTGATTTCTTTAAATCTTCAGGTGTTCGTATATCATAGCCAATTGCTTTGAAAGCTTCATAAATACGAATCCTTACAGGAATATCACCTGGACATGCACTCAATAATCCCGGTACATTTTCAAATACAAATGCTTTTGGCTTGAAATAGTCAACAATTTTTACAAAGCTTTCAAAAAGATAATTTCTGTAATCGTCCTTCATGCTATGAGGATCTTGAGCTCTTCCTGCAATAGAGTAAGCCTGACATGGTGGTCCACCAATAATAAGATCTACAGGTTCATTTCCAACTAAACCTGAAAGTCCGTTTTTAACAACATCAGGATGATTTTCTTTTTCATAGAGCTGCTTTGTTTCTTCTGTCCAATTTCCATGAATAAGTTCTTCAGTTTTCTGAACATCAAATTTAATTACACGTTTTTTAGCATCATCTGCAGTATGATTCCATTTCTCAACAAGACGTGTACGGAGAGTATTAATCATTGGAGTTTCCCATTCAACATGGGCTAATCCATTATATTTTCCAGTTTGTAAAAAGCCTTCAGAAAGTCCGCCACAGCCAGCAAACAGATCAATAAAATTATATATTTTACTCATTTTGCCGCTCCTTGATTTTTTGAAGCAGCAATATAGTCTTTTATCCACTCACCAATCTGTACAGAAGCATTTTTTCCTTCTGA
>JBGVAV010000161.1:0-9206 GCA_045224915.1 Treponema sp. | reverse complement strand
AAAATCTTCAAGTACCGGAATAAGACGAATACTGCGCACGATAGGGAGAGCCTTTTCTATCGAGATAACAGCAGCAGAAATAACATTTTCTTTGTCCTGTAAGATAGCAAGTACTTCCTCTTCAGTGTCTGCAAAAACAACACCATAAGCATCCTTCACAATGTCATAAAGAGTTTTCTCATCTTCAGAACTGTGACCTGCTAAGAGAATCATCGCCTTCTTTGGAACTACAGGATCTCCAATCATATTATCATATACTATTATAACATATTTTAATATTTTAACAAAAAAAAGTTTCAAAATATAGAAAAAAGTTATATATCGTAAAAATCATTGAAAAACAAAAAAAACTAGAAATTTTGCCATTGTGTGATATAATTTAATTATCGATTTTACAGAAACGGCCTTCCGTGATTCTGTATCGATAAGGAGTTTTAATATGGGAAAAAAGAGTAGTTTACCATTAATCTACTTAATCGGTGTACTTTTAGCTGCAATAGGATTCTGCTGTCCTATGATTAAAGGTTTGTTCGGTTCTTCTGCTAATGGTTTTGATTTTATCAGAAACGCAAAAGAAGGAAGCTTTGTTGCTATTGGTGCTATTCTGATTTTTGCAGGCGCAATTCTTGGAATTATTGCTTGTTTTGTTCCACAGCTCAAAGGTCTTAAATTGATTTTTGCACTTGTATGTCTTGCTGGAGCCGTTATTCTTGTAATTGGCTTTATGACAAATGGTAGAGTTTACAAAGCAATCGGAAAGCATCTCCTCAAGAATGCTCTGTTTGGATTCTACATGGTTGTTGTAGGTATTATTTGTGCTGTTGCAGGCGCTGTAACAAATAAATAAAAGATTGTCGGGTCAAGCCCGACAATGACATCGGACTATATTTTTATAACAACTGCGCCGGATTTTTCGTCCTTGGGGAGAGAGTCCGGCGTTATTTTTTTAACTTCAATTAAATCGCCGCAGGCCGGTCGGAAAGGTGGTTTTGGAAGACGGGTGTTATTGCTGCTTGGAACTTGTACCAGTGCAAGGCCATGTTCTGTGCAGGCATAGTAACCGCTCATATAATTTGGAAGACGGAATTCATCTGAAGTTATGCGGATTAAAGATGTTGAGGCGTTATGGGAGCGTGGCCCTTCGACAGGCTCAGGGACCACTGAAATAAAGCTCAACGTTGCCCTTTCTTTAGGAAGCTTTGCAGCAACAGAAAGTTTAATCAATCTGGTAGGAGCGTCGGTTGTATCAAAGGCAAAGTTACACCATTTGTTTTTACTGCCAGTGTAAGCCTTGAACCCGCTCATAGGACACTCCCCTGCATGAGGACATGGCGCTACAACACAAGCTCCAGCTTTTAAAAATCTGTCACGAAAAAGTGTAAGGGTGCGTGCCGCTTTTGGAACGCCCGGCTCTACAAGAATAAACTTTGCGTCGCTATCTGCATATTTTTGCAGCTGGTCATAATATTTTTTTACTTTGAACTCCGGAGGCATGTCGCTTGCCTGATCAAGTTCATTGAACATGTTTGCACAAGTTATGAGCGAGGCCTTCTGTTTTATAGGAGCACCAAAGCTTCCCTTTACACGAATAATTTTCCACGGATTACAATTAAGCTTTGCGCATACAGAAAGAAAAACATCTTCGCCCAAAGCCATGCTGTTTGCAGAAACATCAAGACAATACCATGTAAGGTTGCGCGAACGAAGCTCTGGTCTTGCAAGAAAAAGTGCTGTTACAACCGTAAGAGGCCCGCTTCCTAGATCAAGACATACTGCATCACCTTCAGGAAAGCTCGCCTCTGGTAAATTAGAAAAAAGCCTTGTAAGGCGCACAAGATTCCACCAGGTAAAATAGCGCACATAAGAACTAAGCTGAATATTTTCATTCATATAACCAAGTCGTCGTGCAGCGCGGTCATCGGTCATCTGGTGAGAAAGAGAACGGATATTTTCTGGAAGCTGCTGCAACTGCCTGCTGTTCAGAGGCCTGATATTTTGAATGATTTTATCGAAATTTTCTACTATTTCTGTAATATCTGCAGGCAGGTTTGAGATATCAAATAAAGATCCTATTCTTGTGCTCATTATAAATGAATATACAAGTTATTTAGAAAAAAGTCATTATTAACTTGTTTTTATACACAGAAACTGATATTATTATACTAATGTTAAAAATGAGTTTGTTTATCCTTCTATCTATCGTTCTCTCCTTAATTTCAATGCCGATAATCATTCATTTTTGCAACAAACATAATCTTTACGACTATCAGGATGCCCGCAAGATTCACAGCGGTAACATTTCAAGACTTGGTGGTGTTGGTATTGCATTTGCTTTTACAACTGCTGCCGCCCTTTATCTTATTTTTAATACACAGCTCAGCACAATGAAGAGTCTTCCAATTCTTATAGCAGGACTCATCATATTTGGTTTTGGACTTCTTGACGACATCCTTACTCTTCCTGCAATTGTTAAGCTTATAGTACAGCTTGCAGCTTCTGCTTTAGTAACCTTTAACGGCTACAGATTCACACAGATTTTTGGCTGGGTTTTACCTATTCCAATTAGTTATATTCTTACATTTGGCTGGATTGTTGGTGTTATAAACGCATACAACCTCATTGATGGTCTTGATGGACTTTGCGGTTCACTTTCATTCTCTGCCGTTGTAACACTTGGAGTTCTCTACTCTCTTTCAAGCAACATGGAAGCTGGCTTGTGCTTTATTCTTGCAGGAGCAATTTTGGGCTTCCTCTGCTTTAACTGGCCACCTGCAAAGCTTTTTATGGGTGATGACGGAAGTCAGTTCCTGGGATTTATGGTAGCAACTATTCCTCTCTACTCTTCAAGTGATATTTTTGAATACAATAAATTCCTTATTATGCTTATTCTTACTGCTTTCCCAGTATTTGATACAATTGCAGCAATCTGGAGACGTCTCCGCGACAAACGACCAATTATGTCGCCAGACCGTTCACATTTGCATCACAAGCTTTTGAACATAGGCTACACAAAACAACAGGCTCTTCGCCTTATTGTATTTATTCAGATTTTGCTTTGTACAATGGTTATTCTTTCGTTCTTTATTGGAAAATTAAAGGGAACTGCAATGCTGCTCGAAGGCTTTATCTTTATGGTAATATTCTTCAGTGTAATTCATTATACAAACAGAGCAATCAACCGCAAAAAGCTTGCAGAAGAAATTGCTGCAATCGATGGCCGCGAGCTTCCAAAACAAGAAGAAGCAAGCTTCAACGAAATTACTGCAAACAAATAAACTCTTACAAAAAAATCTCGTTTTTATGAATATGTCCTAAGGCATTAAGCTGTTCTTTTAACGGCATCGAAGGATTTTTTTTGCAAAAATCGGCAAGGTCTATTGAAAATCTATTCATTGAAAAGTGCTGATATACAAAAACCTTTTCCCAATATTGCGGGACATCTTTATACGCAGCCCTAAAAGCATCACGATACGGGCAGAAAAAATGACCTTCTTTAAGTTCAGAATATCCTACAAGCCACAAATCTGTTGTGCCAAGCTGCTGGTGAAGCTTTGCTGTCTGTTCTGCCATCCAAAGCTGACTTTCTATAATCAAATCTGCGGCAGGCTTTCCTCCAAGCTCCATTATTTTTTTTAGTTGAAGTGTTTTTGCGCTATGAACAGGAGTTTTATTCAAAATTATAACATTACGCCTGAAGTCCGTTTCAAGCTCCGGATGCTTTTTAAAAAATCCATCTCCAAGCTTTCCTGCCTGTCCGCATAAATATCGCTGATTTTTTGTAAGCTGTTCATCTTTTCCGGGATTATCACCAATTACAATGAGTTTAATGTCATCTTCTGCGGTGATTTTATCAAGATCTGTATTATAAACAATTGGATTTTCAAAAGGATATTCGGGAGTTTTGGCAAGTTCAGCAGCTTTTTTCTGTAAATCACGCAATTCCGGCACAAGCGCGTTCCATTCCAGGATTTTTTGCTTAAAAGCAGAGCGAAATTCACAAAAAGCCTTCCACTGAATGATATTCAAAAAATATCTCCCATTTTTTTATATTATGTGTTATAATAGAATATCTTATAATATTTGACAATAAATCTTTCATATATATACGGAGGAAATATGAAAAAAATAATTGCATTTATGGCTGCGGCTGCAATGAGTCTTTCGCTCTTTGCTCTGGATATTTTTAATTATGTACAGATTAACGGAAACGTAAAAACCCTCATTCAGACAGATTATGATATTGGTTCCAAATTCGGAAACCTTACAAGAACTCCTGTTCTTAAAACAGTTACAACAATGGACAATGCTGGAAGAGCAATTGGAATAACTGAGCTTACACCACGTGATGCTGTTATTTCTAAAACTGCAAACAAATATGATGTTTATGGAAATCTTACAGAACAGAATGCTTTCGATGCAGATTCAAAGCTTTTGTGGAAAAACATCATCACTTATTCTAACGGACTTAAAACAGACGTTTCTGAATATGATAAAAACGGCTTGCTCCGTGCTAAAACAATTTTCCAGTACACAGATGGAAAGCTTGCTGATGAAACTGGTTATGACAGCGACGGTGCCCTTATCTGGAAAATCATTTACAAATACAATGCAGCTGGCAAGGTTCAGGATATTTTTGAATATTCTGCAGACGGATCTTTGGATCTTCAGGAAACATACACATATTCAGATGATGGAAGAATCGAAAGCCTTTCAACATATGATACATATACAGAAACATCTGAAAAGAAAGTATTCCGCTATGCTTCAAACGGCACATTATCAGAAATCACAACATACGATAATACAAAACAGGTAACAAACCGCCTTATCATCAAATATGATGCTGGTGGAAATGCTACTAAGGTTTCGGAATACAATATTGCACAGAAATTTGGAACAACTGTAAACGAACTCATTTCTATGTCTGAATACGTTTATCAGTAATCCAAAGAATTAAAAAAGCATTATTCAAAAAAGAGGTTTATCTATGAGAACTGTTGGTATTAAACTTGCAGACGGGTCTTTCTATCCAATCATGGAAGAAGGTTCCGCTCAAACAAAAAAGCTTGAACTCACTACTGCAAACGACAATCAGACTTGCGTAATGGTTGATTTGTACCGTTCAAAGACTTGTTCTATGGATGATGCCGAGTATATTGATACACTCAAAATAGAAAACCTCAACGCTCATCAGAACGGAGAGCCTAGCATTTCTTTTGATGTTGGCCTTGACGAAAACGGAGAGCTTTCTGCTTCTATTGCAGATCCAGAAACTGGCGCAACAAGCAATTCTCAGATTACACTTGTTTCAAGAACTGCAGAAGAACGACTTGTTGCCGATGATTATTCAATTTCGGGTGAAGAACCTGTTGAAGAAACTTCTGTGGATGAACCGGTTGTTGAAGATGTGCCAGCTGAAGAAGCTTCTGATAACAGTGGTGCAGTTGCTGCAGGCGTTGTAGCTGGTGCAGGACTTCTTGCTGCTGCAGGCATTATTGCTGCAAATAAGAATAAAGATGAACCAGAAGAAGCACCTGTTGCCGAAGTTGATTCAGATGAAACAATCACAGAAGATGATTTTACTTTGGGCGACGATACAATTGGAACTGAACCAGAAGAAGATGTGACAGTTGCTGATGATACAAGCTCTGATGACACACTTCCAGATATGGATTTTGATATTCCGGAAGAAACAGACGCTGCCCCAGCAGAAGAGACTTTTGTAGAAGAACCTGCCGCAGACGAAACATTTGTAGAAGAAACCCCTGCAGATGAAACTGTTGCTGAAGACACTGTAACAGACGACTCATTTGATCTTCCTGATGATGACTTTGCAATAGACAATACAATAGCAGACGAAGCTTCAGGCTTTATTTCAGACGATGCTGGAGACTTTTCAACAGACGAAACAATTGCTGATGACACAACGCTCGCAGACGACTCATTTGATATGCCTGAAGATACAACACAAGCTTCAGACGATTCCTTCGACCTCCCTGATGACACAACAATCCCTGGAGATGAAACTATTCTTGAAGATGAATCGTTCTCTACTCCACAGGAGCTCACAGATAACTCAACAGATGATACAGATGACTTCTTCAATGACATTGATTCAGAACCAACCCCTTCTCCTTCTGAAGGCTTGAACTTTACAGGTCTTTACGACAAAGAAACAGAAATGGGAGAACCTTCTGCACACGAAGAAGATGATATAAAGAAAAAGACACGTACCCCAGTAATTATCTGCATTGTTTGTGCAATAATCTGTATTATTGCTACAATCCTTGTTTTGCTTGTAGTACCTGGAAAGTTTAACCTCCGCCAGAAGCATGCAGATAAAAAGGCTCAAACTGCTGTAGAAAAACAGGCAGAAGCTCCTTCACAGGAAACTGCAAAACCTGCAGAAGAAAGGAAACCAGACCCTGTTCCTCAGGCAAAAGAAAATGAAGTTGTAGTAATTGAAAAGGCTGAAGAAGTTAAGCCTCTTCCACCTCCTGCAGCCGAAACAAAACCTAAAGCTGTTTCTTACAAAATTAAATGGGGCGACACTCTTTGGGATATTGCCGACACTTACTATAAAAATCCTTGGCGCTACAAGAAAATCGCTAAGTACAACAACATCAAAAATCCAGACCACATTATCTCAGGAACAGTTATTCAAATTCCTGCTGAATAGGATTTTTTGACGTGGGCAAAAAACATTTTCTCAATTTAATTATTCCTCTTTGCATTTCTACTGTATTATTTACTTCATGCCCAAATAATGAAAAATACGGTTTTGATACTGATTATTTTATTGGCATGCAAAAGCTTTCAGAAGGAAATACAAAAGAAGCCGCACAAAAGTTTAACAACTGTATAAAAAAAGGAACTTATTACTGCGCAAAAGAAAGTGCAATTCAGCTCACAAAAATGGGCAACCTTCAGGAAAATAATGCAGCGGCAGAATTCTTATATCAGAATTATCCGGACCCAGACTCTCTTTTAATTCTTGCACAGCGTTACCACACCTCAAACGAACTTAGAAAGCTGTTAGACATCACTAACAATATTGATTTTGCAAAAGCAGACGACGCTCTTATTAAGCTTCGCCTTGAAACCCTTCTTGAACTTAATCAGCAGGAAAGATTTGAAGAAGAAGCGTACACCTGGTTTACAAGCCGCGCAATAACTCAGGAGCAGTACCAGTATTACAGAGACATTTATACCACGCTTGTTGATGAGACTTCTCCCCGCGCCATTGCTGTTCAATTTAGAATTACACTTTATAAACGAAATTATCTTTTGGGCTACGAAAATACTCAGCAGATGTTTGACTTTTTTGAGAATGGAGATCTTGAACCAGTTTCTATGCTTGCCTCTGATATAGGAAAATCTTTTCTTTATGGTTCAGAGCAGATCATTAATGATGCGGTATTCCTGCGCAAAAAAGCAGAACAATTTCAGGACACTCAGGCAGCCTTTTATTTCTGGTTTTATGCAGCCAGACTTTACGACGGCGGAAACTTTTACAATACACAGGCCTGCACCTGCTACGAAAATGCAATTGCTTCAACAACAGAACCTTCTAAAAAAGACAACGCGCTCTGGTATCTTATAAAAACAAAGCTTAAAATTTCTCTTGATAAAACTCTTGATTCAATAGATGAATATGCCCACAGCTGGAGCGACGCAGAATATTTTGATGATATTTTTGACTCTCTCATTCCAACTTTAATTGTAAACGGAAAATGGGATTCGTTCAAAACACTCATTGATAAACTGGACGGATATGCAAGCAAAGAAACAATGTCACAGCTTTGGTATTTATACGCAAGATTTATTGAATGCGGTTATATAGATTTTCCTGATGTACAGAGACTCTTTACTGTAAAAGAAGCATACGCAAAAGCTTTAGACAGCGGAACCTCTGCCTACTATAAATTACTTGCCGCCTATCGACTTGGCTTACAAGGCTCCGAGCTTGAAAAAGTAATTGGAAGCGGGCCAAAAGTTTTGTCTGTAACATCAGTGGTCCCTGAGCCTGTCGAAGGGCTTTCTACCCCATCCCCTGCCGACAACCTTTTATGCGGCTATGCCTCCTTTGGCTATTCAGATAAGATTTACAATAAATGGCTTGAGCTTTATAAAGACGATGTAACTCCTTCTACAGGCTTTTTCCTTGCCGATTTCTTAAACAAATGCGCTTCAGAAGATGATAACTATTATGTGCAGGCCCTCAGAATGTCGGCACGCTCCGGAAACCTTAGTGAGCAGCCGCTTACAAAAGATCAGCTTAAGCTCGTTTATCCTCAAAACTATTCTAAACTGGTAGACACTTATTCTAAAAAGTACGATATTAATACATCAGTTATTTATGCATTGATAAGAAGCGAAAGTTTTTTTGATAAAGAGATTGTAAGCTCTGCAGGTGCTGTTGGACTTACACAGCTTATGAGTCCTACTGCAGGAGAAATTGCACAAAAGCTCAGAATCAAAGAGTATTCGCTAACCGATCCGGAAACGAACATAATGTTTGGAACTTATTACCTTTCGGAACTCATTCGTCGCGGAGACGGTTCTTTGCTCAGAGCATTCTTTTCATATAATGCCGGCTTTAGAAAAGTAACAACCTGGCTCAACAGCTCTATGATGGAGTTTGGCAAAGCCGGAAATCTTGATATGGATTTGTTCCTTGAAACAATTCCTGTTTCTGAAACCCGCGAATACGGACGAAAGCTTGTAAGTGCAACAATTATGTATGAATATCTATATGAAAATGCAAGCTTTGTACAAACAGTGCAAAATCTGCTAAAATAGAAAATTAATCATTAGATTTATAAGGTGATTTTATGGATGATCCATTGGCAAATTTATTACCGGCAGTTTTTCATTTTTCAAAAATTCAGGCAACACAGCTTGTTCTGCTTTTAGGTATTATTCTTTTTGTTGGAGCCCTTGGCGGCTGGCTTTTTCAAAAGCTTAAGATTCCTCAGGTTGTAGGCTACATCGTAATGGGAATTTTAATTGGTTCTTCAGGCTTTCATATTCTTGAACCAAATGTAATTGCAGCTCTTGATCCAATCAGTACTGTTGCCCTTTCGCTCATCGGATTTTTAATTGGTGGCGAACTCAAGCTGAATGTAATAAAAAAATACGGCAAACAGTTTATAAGCATTCTTTTGTTTGAAGCAATCACACCGGCAATTGTTGTTGGTGGCATT
>JBGVAV010000160.1:0-7916 GCA_045224915.1 Treponema sp. | reverse complement strand
AATCCAAAATTGTTTATAAAAATGCAGAGGGCATTGTTCAGTTCAAGACGTAAAACCGTTAGAAATAATCTTCAGGGATTTTTGAATAACAACGAAAAAACAATGCTATGTCTTGAAAAAGCCGGAATTGATCCAATGCTCAGGGCAGAGGTTTTGACTATTGAACAGATGCTTAAGCTTTCTGATGTAATTGCTGCAGAGGAAAATAAATGAGCCAGATTAAACAAAATCTAGATATAATAAATCAAAAAATCATCGATGCAGAAAAGCATGCGGGTCGTCCACAAGGCTCTGTAAAGCTCATGGCCGTAAGTAAGTTTCATCCTGTTGATGCGGTAATAGAAGCATTGCAAGCGGGGCAGACTTTATTTGGTGAAAACCGCGTTCAGGAAGCTTATTCTAAGTTTAAACCTATTTTTGAGGAGTATTCCCAAACAGAACTACACATGATCGGGCAGCTTCAGACAAATAAAGTAAAGCATGCTGTTGAAATTGCGTCATGTATTGAATCGGTAGACAGAATAGACCTGCTCAAAGAGATAGAAAAACAATGCGCAAAGCTTAATAAATCAATAAAAATCCTTTTTGAGTATCATACAGGAGAAGAATCTAAGTCTGGCTTTACAAATGATGAAGATTTATATAAGGCTCTTGATATGTTTAAGAACAACGAGTTTCCTCATATAATCCCGCATGGCTTTATGACGATGGCTCCGTTTACTGATGACAAAGATCTTATAAGAAAATCATTTGTTACCTTGAGACTTCTTGCAGAAAAAATCAAAAGAGAATATCCTATGTTTGAATTGCCTGAGCTTTCAATGGGTATGTCTGGAGATTTTGAAATAGCAATTGAAGAAGGTTCAACGCTTGTTCGTGTTGGAACTGCTATATTTGGAGAACGCGTTTACTAATAATGAAAAACAAAACGATTTTTGCAGCAATCATAATTTTTCTCTTTATTGCAGTTTCCAATTGTTTTTGCCAGACAAATACAACTCCAGAGCCATATAGCGACGATGAATTTCCTCAGTTTATGCTTGACCTCAGACGCTTTGAAATTATAACTCTTGGTTCCATGCCTTTTATTACGCTCAATTCTTCAATTGTATATAACGGCTATAAATTCGCAACAGGAAAAACAGATACATTTAATCCTTTAGCAACTGCAGATTATACTCAGGATGAAATGGAAAATATCATCATTACTTCTCTTTGTATAAGCGCAGGAATTGGTATTACAGATTATATTGTAAACCTTGTAAAACGAAGCAGAATAAAACGAAGATTAAGGCAGCAGGATTCAAATATCAGTATCGAAGAAAATCCTGATGCTGTAAGAATTCCTTTGCCAACAACTGAAATTATTGATATTGAAGAAAGTCAAAGTGAGGCAGAATAATGCCTTATTTTTCTACAAAAGTCCCTGCAGATTACAACAAATCAGAACGTCTCGATAAATTTATTGCCTCTTTACCAAATGGAATGAACCGTTCAAAGCTAAAAAGCGGCGTTACGGAGATTCTTATTAACGGCAAAAAATCAAAACTTTCTTCAAAAATAAATGCAAATGATGTTATAGATATTGAATGGGAAGATAATATTCCAGACAATATTGAACCCGAAGATATTCCACTTGATATTATTTACGAAGATGACAATGTTACTGTTGTAAACAAAAAACAGGGAATGGTAACTCATCCTGCATGTGGAAACTGGAACGGTACGCTTGTAAATGCCTTGCTTTATCACTGGGGACGAGAAGCAGTAAAGCAAATAAAGGAGGGCAGTGAACAAAAAATTCTTGAGTTCCGTCGTCCCGGAATTGTTCACCGATTAGATAAAGAAACATCTGGAATTATTATTACTGCAAAAAATCGTGATGTTGAAGAGTTTTTAAGCAATCAGTTCAGGAATAAAACTTTACGAAAAGAATATATTTTAATTGTAAAAGGTCGTCCGCCAGAGGTGGCTGGAGATATACGCACTTATATTATAAGAGATCCTAAAGACCGTAAGCGTTTTAAGGCTGTAGATGATTCTACACAGGGAAAATATGCCAGAACCTTGTATCATTGTATTGCAAGCTATGGAAATTATACGCTGGTAAGAGTTCGCCTTAAGACAGGACGCACGCATCAGATTCGTGTTCATATGAAATATCTTGGATGCCCGATTGTTGGAGATCCTGTTTATAATAAAGTAGATCCAATTTTCCCTGATGCCACACTCATGCTTCATTCAAGGCTTTTACAAATTACGCTTCCTGGAGAAGATAAGCCAAGAACTTTTATAGCTAAAACGCCTGAACGTTTTATTGATTTACAAAAAAAGCTAAGGAAGATGTATAATAAAAAAGAATTGTAAATATGGCAGAACAGATTACAGTTATACATGAACCAACTTCTCAAAAACCATATTTGATTATAGATAAACCTGCAGGTCTGCCTTCTGCGCCATTAAATGAAGACGATAAAGAGAATGCATTTTCTCAGGCCGCTGCTTTATATCCTCAAATATTAAATGTGCAGGGCAAAAAATCAGTAGAACACGGATTATTACATCGCCTTGATACAGCAACTAGCGGCCTTATGATAATAGCTGCAACACAGGAATGCTATGATTTTTTACAGGAAAAACAGAAGCAGGGGAAAATAATTAAAACCTACACTGCAGAGTGTGAATTACAAAACAAAGATTATTTCGAAGGACAGACCTTCACCATCCAATCCTATTTCCGTGCATACGGCCCTGGCAGAAAAGAAGTTCGTCCTGTTACAAAAGATTCTAATAAAGCTGCACTTCAGAAGGTAGAAAAAACGGTTTTATATACTACACAAGTTCAAATAAAACATATTGATAAGGTTAAGAACACCGCTTTAGTTGAGTGTACAATTACAAACGGCTACAGACATCAAATTCGCTGTCATCTTGCGTGGTATGGACTTCCTATTATTAATGATCTTGTTTATAATCCGCAGGCTAAAAATAAAAAAAGCACAGAACAAATGCATTTCTGTGCCACTAAAATTCAATTTGAATACCCGGAAGGAGACTTGAACTCCTATGTCCGTAAGAACACTTGGACCTGAACCAAGCGCGTCTACCAATTCCGCCACCCGGGCTAATAAGTAAAATCAATATACCAAAAATAAGGGTTTAAGTCAAACAACCGTAAAGTCCAATTACAAGCACTACAAGGACAGATAATACAATTATATACATCCAAATTGGAAGGCTGCCGTCGTAGTTTTTAGAACCATTTTGTGAATTTAATCCAGAGAAATTACTTTTACCAGTTCCCAAACCAAGAAAGCTTCTTGTACCGTATGAGCCTTTTTTCCTGTTAGAAGGGGCAACTGCATATCCGCAGGCAGGGCAACCATGAGTGAATTCTTCTGTTCTACCAACTTTTCCACATTTAGGGCAGCGTACAGAAGCAAAGAATTTACCACAGTACTGGCATACTTTATCATTCTGGTGAACTTCTTTACCGCAGAATTCGCAGAAAAATTTTGCTCTTTTTGAACGACTAATTCTCTTCATAAATATCTTTTATTTCTACAATTACAAATGTGTTAGAAGGAGCAAGACTCATTACATTTTTAATAATTACACTTGCCGTACGTATTTTTATGCTGTCAAAAAATGAAAAGCTTTCAACAATCATTTCTTCTTTTACAGTTGACAGGTCTGCTTCATTAGAGAACGAGCATGAAAGTGTTTTACCGTTATAATCAAAATATTTACCACTGATGAACTTTTGTGAACCAGGGTGAGTGAACATAAAGTGGCCGGTATTTGTAACAGCGGGTTCTTCTGATGGGGAAGGGGCTTCTTCGACAACTGGTTCTTCAATTTCAGTTTGTGGTTCCTGAGCTGGTCGAAAGACCATCTTTCCAAACTCTTCAAACTCAGAAAAACATCCTGTAACACCAAGAATCTTTGCTTTTTCTTCATCTTCAGCAGAAACTGGGGTAGGTTCATAAAGATAAATCTGAACATCATAACCACCAATTCCACTTTTTACAAATTGAACAAGTGTTTTCCAGTGACGTGGATATTCAGAAGAACTTACAACAATTAAATCAGGTTGAATTTCTTCAATGTTGTCTAAAGCTTTTAAAAGCCACTTATAAATAATTGTATCATAACCGGCTTTTTTGAGAATTTCATCAAGAGTAGTGTAGACATTTTCATCTTCAGAAATAATCAGTGCTTTCATACATCGAACCTTTTTTATTGACTACTCAGTTCCAAGATTTACAACAGTGTAATCATAAATTGTCCAGATTCCTTCGCGCTGACGAACCTTGTATGTATAACGTTTCTTTTCGCTGAAGTTAGGATATTTGAACCATTCAATAACAACTACAGAACCTTCTGTTGGAGTGTAGGTTGTTTTTTCAATCTGGAATCTTTCTGGTACTGCAATAATATCGTTTTCAATTCTAGACTGCATCAAATCGGCTTTGAAAGATTCAATCATTCTTGCTCTTTCCTGAGCAGAAACAGAAATATATTTTTTGCTTAAAGCAGAGTTTCGTTTTAAAAGTGATTCAACATCCATGTAAAGGAAGTACTGATCCCAAAGTGATTTTTGTCTTGCAATGATTGTCTGTTCAACAACTTTGTCTGGACCAATTTCCTGTGGCTTTAAGATTTCGTTTGAATTGTCTTTTACAGGAACGTATGTTGAAGAAGCTGCAGAAGCAGAAGGTCTTATTTCCAAAGTCAAACGGTTAGAAACAAGCTTGATATATTTTGATTTATAAAGCTCTGGATAGAAGCTCATTTCAAGATAATAAACAGAAGGTTCATCAACCTTGATGTAGTTCTTTACGTTTTCAATGAAAGAATATTCTTCACCGCCTTCAAGGGCAATTTCACGGAAGTATACAGTTCTGTTTGTTGTTCGTTTTTCAATTACAGAATCGGTTGGCTCAAGAGAGCTGTTCTTTACAGTGTAGGCATAAAAATCAAGGCTAAAGGCTCTGTCATCTGCAAGCTTAAAACGTAAGGTTTCTGTGCCATTATTTTTAATTGTGATATGAACATCAATAGGATTTTCATCGTTCATTCCAGGATAATAAATTGATCTGTTATAATACTTGATTGAAACAGATGCCTGAGAATAATCTGGAGTTTTAGATTCCTGTGCAAATAATGACTGTCCAAAGATACAAAGAATTGATATAATGAATGTAAGTTTACGGATTTTCAACGTATTCTCCTTAAAACCTTTTTTGAATTGCCGTAGAAAAATACAGCAATTTGTTTTCTTATATATTATACTTTAATTATCGGTAAAGTTAAATGAAATCATTATCATCTTCTGTTAATAATTTTCTCCATAACTGGAAAGATTTTTCTGGTGCTACTGATAAAATCACTTCTTCAGACGCTCAATTTCCTATTCAAATTTCAGGAACTCACGGAAGTCTTTTCACATATTTTTTGAGCGAGCTTAGTACAACTGCAAAATTTAAAACACTCCAGGCAATTCAATACAGTAATTCAAGTAAAAAAACAGTCGAGTATAAAAGCTTTTCGCAGGATTATCTGATTGTAGTTCCAGGCGAATTTGAAATGAACAACCTTACTCAGGATATAAAAACAATCTTTCCTGACGCCCAGGTTTTTCTTTTTCCAAGCTGGGGAACAATTCCATACAGACCTGCGGCCCGAGGTTCAATTGTTTTTGGCCAGAGGGCAGGCTTTCTTTCAAAGCTTTTGGAAAAACAGACATTTACAACAAATATCAGTCCGCGCATTTTCATTATCACCCAGCGATCTTTTATGAGTGCCTTGCCACCACCAGAGTACACAAAAGGCTTTTCATTTTCGCTTAAAAAAGGTGATTTGATTGATACTGTAAAGATTGCTGCCAAGCTTACAGAAATCGGTTATACAAGAGTTTCAAGAGTAAATGTAAGAGGTGAGTTTAGTCTTCGTGGTGAAGTTCTCGATATTTTCCTTCCGCTTGAAGAAAATCCGGTTAGAATTGTTTTTGATTTTGATACAATTGAATCGCTTAAAGAGTTCGAAACAGATTCTCAGATAACGCTTAAAACTCGTGAAAAAATCACAATTTGTCCTACAAAAGAGGTTTTGTGGACTGATGATTTTGTTGAAATATTAAGAGCCAAGCTTAAAGAATATCAGGAAACTGCAATTTCTCCTGACTCTAATTCTGATCATATACATCTTCCGTTTACAGAGCATGCCTTACAATATCAGGAAATGATGCTTGATGAACTTGCTGTAAAGAAAGAAACAGAAGGCGAGGAGTTTTACTACAGACTTTTGTGGGATCAGCAGTATTCAATTCTTGATTATATTTCGCCAGATTCCTTTGTGCTTTTTTATGATTATGACAGACTTTTGAATGCAGAGCTTGCAATAAACCGTGAATATTCAGGTATGTACCGTAAAACAAAAGAGGATTTACCTGTTTTACCGCCTGATATGATGCTTTATGAGCTTAAACCTTTGTTAGAAAAAGTCTCAAGTAGTCTATATTTTAAGACAGTTGTAGACGAAAATGAGAATCCGGACAGCTTAATTGCATTAAAAACAGAGCCTTCACGCAGTTTCTTTGGAAATTTGAACTACATGAAGGAAGAGCTCACAAATCTACAGAATGACGGCTGGAATATCACAATTTTTACAGACAATGATAACCAGCAGCTTCGTATTCATGAAATATTTAAGGACTGGACAGATATTGAACCAGATGGACTTCGTAAACCTGTTCAACTCATTCCAAAAGCAATTTCTGCAGGCTTTAATATCCCCGAAATTAAACTTCTCGTAATCCAGGAAAACGAAATATTTGGCCGCAGAAAGTATGTTGCCAAGTCTGTAAACAAAGCAAAATCTCAGGTTATTGATACATTTGTTGAGTTGAATCCTGGCGATTATATTGTTCATGTAAACTGGGGAATCGGGCTTTTTCATGGAATTGAACGCGTAAAATCTCTAGGAAATGAACGTGATTATATTAAGCTTGAATACGCAGATCAGGAGTTTGCATTTGTACCAATTGAGCAGGTAAATCTTGTTCAACGCTATATCGGTAATGAAGGTGAAAAACCAAGACTTGACCGAATAGGCAGTAAATCCTGGGAAAACAGAAAGAGCAAGGTTCAAAAGGCTGTAGAAGATCTTGCACAAAAGCTCATAGACTTATATTCAAGACGAAAAGCAAGTGTAGGGTACGCTTTCCCAAAAGAAAAGGAATGGCAGTCTGCTTTTGAAGCAGCATTCCCTTATGAAGATACACCGGATCAGATTACAGTAACCGAAGAAGTTAAAGCCGATATGGAAAAGCCTGTACCAATGGATCGCCTTGTTTGTGGTGATGTTGGATATGGTAAAACAGAAATAGCCATGCGCGCTGCATTTAAAGCTGTTATGGGAGGTAAACAGGTTGCATTCCTGGCTCCAACAACAATCCTTGCAGAACAGCATTATGAAACTTTAATTGAACGCTTTAAAAACTTTCCGGTTAAAATTGCTCGCTTAAGCCGTTTTGTGCCTGCTGCCGAACAAAAGAAAACTCTTTTTAAGCTTTCTATGGGCGAGCTTGATATTCTTGTTGGAACTCACAGAATCATCCAGAAGGACGTTCATTTTAAAAATCTTGGACTGATGATTATTGATGAAGAGCAGCGCTTTGGTGTAAAAGACAAGGAACGCCTTAAGGAAATGAAGAACAACGTAGACTGTCTTACAATGTCTGCAACTCCAATTCCAAGAACTCTCCACATGAGCCTTTTAAAAATCCGTGATATGAGTCTTTTAACAACGCCTCCACAAAACCGTCAGCCAATTGAAACTGTTATAGACGAATTCAGCGATGACAGAGTTGCAGCAGCCATCAGACAGGAAATGGACCGTGGTGGTCAGGTTTT
>JBGVAV010000159.1:0-13717 GCA_045224915.1 Treponema sp. | reverse complement strand
CGGAGAGTTGTTGACTTACCGCATCCAGAAGGACCTACGAATACGCAGAATTCCTTGTCTTCAATAGTGATATTAGCATTGTTTACAGCACGAACACCGCCGTCGTAAACCTTACCAATACCTTTAAGTTCTACCTTTGCCATTTTAAAGTGGCCTCCTTAAGGGTTATATTATAATATTTAATTCTACGATAGATTTTAGCAATAGTCAAATGAAATTTTGATGGTTTTTGAGAAAAATTAGAATTTTCCGCTGTGATGAGAGGAACCGCTTGAGTTTATGTGAGTCCCACCGCCACCAGATGACGTAGAAGACTGCAGCTGCTGACGTACTACGGTATTATGGGTAAACATATCTTTTTGAATTGGGATTTTTATACCGTCATTTGCTATGAAGTTTGAAGCAATTTTAGCTGTATGCACAGATTTCATTCCTCTTTTCATATTAAGACATGAAATAAGTGCTACAATCATTCCAAAAATCAGGGCTGCCGCTATTGAAAGAGGCAGATTATGTTCTCTGATGTGTCCTGATCCAATATCTACAGGATTTCCGTCTGCAGCAAGCTTTAAAAACTGATCTACTCTTTTAAGATATGAAGAAAAGCCTTTGTACCATTTGCCGTTACCAAAATAATTCAAGAAAGAATCTGCAAGCTTGTCTTTCCCATAATCTGTAAAGGCGTAGTTTCCAAAGCTTCCGTGAGCCATTATGTCGTAGTCGCGTTCTTTCATGCTCATCACAAGAAGGATTCCGTCTGCAGAAGGCCCTACTCCTTTTAGTTCATTAAAGAAAAGATATTGCGCAAAGGCTTCTATACCAAAGGCGTCATCATAAATTTCATAATCAAAGGTAAAGGCATTCATGTCTTTTACAACATAAATATATACACCGCAATTATAAGTTTGAGCTGTTTGCTGGGCACGAGTCTGAAGTTCTTCAATTTCGTGATTGCTTAAAAGGCCGCAGTCGTCATGAATTATGGAATGAGCAGACCAGGCAGGAGATATCAGGAGAGTAAAGAGAAATGTGAAAAGAATGATGTGTTTTTTCATGTTATCCCCTAAAAAAAGAAGTACACCAATGGGGCAACCGCAGCGGCAACGCCCAGCATAATTCCAAAGAAATATTTACAGAAGAGGCCCTTATCTACGGGCAGGTCTCCAACCATTTTTCCAGTCTGACCGTTCATGGCAAAGATATAGTTTTTATCGCGCCATTTTGTTGAAAGCACCCATACTGGCATGACCGAATATGTTACCTTGTCATTTGTGATGTTTACTTTTTTGTTTACAACATTTACTGTTTCGTAGCCG
The DNA here is from genome assembly GCA_045224915.1 of Treponema sp. Lineage (GTDB taxonomy): Bacteria > Spirochaetota > Spirochaetia > Treponematales > Treponemataceae > Treponema_D. The sequence continues at coordinate 12,401 of JBGVAV010000159.1, read as the reverse complement.
CTAACGCTGTTTCTTAATTCATCAACTGCTGTATTTTCGGCACGCACCTTGGCACGCTCGTAGCATTCGTCTGTAGAAACATCGTAAACCTCTGCAAAAAATCCTGGTAAATATGAAGCTTTGAAATCGCGGAGGTCGGCATAATCAAAGGGTTCAATTGAATCCATGAGCGCGTCATCCATTTTTTTAGAAGCGTCTACGCTGATTTTTTCAAACGAAACTGTACCTGCGCGTGTAACATTATAATGAGATGTTGTAATGATTTTTTCTTTTGAAGTGTAATGAACTGCAGAGCGGGTTGCCTTCATATCAAGCTGAACATCAACATGACCATCGAAAAGCCAGAACGGAACATAAAGGCCTTTAATTTCTTCTATATGATTCTGTTCGCTGAAAACTTTTGGAAGAAGCTTTTTACCTTTGTAGTGATTTTTAAGAGCATTGATTGCCGATTGTTTTTCGAGCTTAAACGGAATGATTTTTTGAGGAAGCTTGCCGCCTTTGAATTGAGTATGCAAAACCTGATTGTTTCCGCAGTAAGGACAGCTTGTTGCGGCAGTAGTTTCGTCGCAGAAAAGCTGGGCTCCACACGAAGGACAATTGTATTCAACAAGGCCCGACATGCCTTCCTGAGTTTGAGCCTGTTGGTATTTTTTATCTATTTCTTCTACAGTATAAGAACTTCCGCAGTAATCGCATTCAAGCTTTTGAGTTGCACCCGAAAAATGAAGCGGCCCGCCACAAGCAGGACACTGATAATTAGTTGCTGTTGCCATATTTATGGACGAGGCTTTCCGCACTCAGAACAGAATTTTCCTTTATTTACAGTTCCGCACGAACAGGTCCACTGCTGTCCAAGCTTGTACAATTCTTCTGCGTTTGCGCCACCTGCCTGTTGTGCCATTCCCATGCCCATAAATGCCATTGCAGCACCGTTTGTATTTGCGGCAGCAGTTTTCATAGCTTCGGCCTGAGCACCAACTAAGTGAGCAGCGGCACGAGTAGGATCCATAAAGGCTGCATCGCGCTGAAGACCTTTGAGCATCTTCTCATCTTCTTCGGTAGCTTTGATTGAAGAAACACCTACAACCTGAATTTCTATACCACGACGTTCTGTCCATTGCTGTGAAAGCTGTGTACGAAGAACATCAGCAAGTTCTGTTGTATGTGCAGGAAGTGAAGAATAACGAATTCCCATTTCGCTGATTTTTGCAAAAGCAGGCTGAAGAGCTGTGAGTAATTCTGAACGAAGCTGACCTTCAAGATTTTCACGAACAAATTCATCTTCTACGTTTCCGCAGACATTTGTATAAAAGGCAACAGGATTTACTACTTTGTAGCTGTATTCTCCAAAGCATGAAACAGAAACATCAATATCAATTCCAGCACGTGCATCTACAACACGGAATGGAACAGGAGATGGTGTTCCGTATTTATTTCCCATTATTTCCTTTGTATTTATATAGTAAACTTTTTGAGTTTTTGGAGCTTCACCGCCAAAGGTAAAACGCTTTCCAATATTTTTGAAGGATTCTATGAGACCGTCTCCAAAGCTTCCTGCAAAAACAGAAGGTTCTGTTGAGGCATCGTATTTGTATTCGCCAGGTTCTGCACAAACATCTACAACTTTTCCCTGATCTACAATGAGCATACACTGTCCGTCTGCTACAGCAATTACTGAGCCTTGTGTAATAACATTGTCATCGCCTTTTGTGTTGCTTGAACGGCCGCTTGTTTTTTTCTGACCGCGTTTGCAGATAACATTTGCGGGAAGTGCATCGCAGTAAAAGTATTCCTTCCACTGATCTGCTAATACACCGCCTGTTGCACCAAAGATAGCTTTAATAAGTCCCATATATGCCTCCTAGTAATTATTTAAACCGCCAACTTTAACCTGGAAGTGACTGAACTCCATAGAGAAGCTTGCTCTACCCTGTGTAGCTGAACGCAAGTTTGTTGTAAATCCGAACATGTTTGCCATTGGAGCCTGAGCATGAATTATGTCGCCTGTTGGTTTTGAATCTTGCCCCATGATGCTTCCACCGCGCTGACTTAGCTGACTTGAAGCAGGTCCAACAAATTCTTTTGGACATGAAATATCAACATTCATAACAGGTTCAAGGATTTCTGGTCCTGCAGCATTACAAGCCTTATCAAAAACCTGAGCAGCACATGCTTCGAATGCAAATGGAGTTGAAGTTAATTCGTTGTAAACAATGTTTGTTACCTTTATACCAACTTCTGTACATGGGTAACCGTAGTTAATTCCTGAATCAAGAGCATTCTTAAAGCCCTCGCGGATTGCTTCAATAATTTCATCAGGGATTTCGGCGTAGCGGCATGTAATTTCAAAGTTATTGCCAGTGCCTCTTTCTCGTTTTTCAACAGAGATTGTAAGACCTGCTGTATTTTCTTTACCGGCAAGAACGCGGCTGTATTCTTCTGTTGCTTCGCCGCTTCCACTAACTGATTCACGGTAAGTAACCTGAGGTGCACCAACATTACACTTAACGCCAAAGTCATCACGCATACGAGTTACAAGAACATCAAGGTGAAGCTCGCCCATTCCGCTGATGATGAGCTGACCAGTTTCTGCATCTTCGTGACTTGTAAAGGTTGGATCTTCGCGCGACAAAATCTCTAGAGTTTCTGTCATCTTGTCTTTTTCGCTCATGCTTTCCGGTTCAAGGGCAACAGAAATAACTGGCTGAGGGAATGTCGGCTGTTCAAGTAAAACTGGGAAAGCTTCTGTTCCAACTGTATCACCTGTCTGAGCAAGTTTAAGACCAATGAATACTGCAATGTCTCCGGCCGACAAGCTGTCAATTGCATCTGATTTATCGGCGTGCATACGAAGAATTCTGTTTACGCGTTCACGCTTCTTTTTGTTTACATTGTAAATCTGAATACCGTTCTGGATTTTTCCAGAGTACATGCGTACATAACAAAGTGGTCCCATTTCGCGGTCATACTGAATTTTAAATACGAGACCAAGTGCCATTTTTGATGGGTCGCATGGAACGTCAATTTCTTCCTGCTGATCTTTTTTAATTTTGAGACCTTTTGCAGGAGGTACGTCTGTTGGACAAGGAAGATAGTCTACAATTGCATCGATGAGAGGCTGAACACCCTGATTGTGGCGGGCAGAACCCATTACAAAAGGAACATATGCCCGGCTGATTGTACCTTTACGAATTGCGGCTTTGAGTTGATCTGTTGTGATTTCTTTTCCGTCAAGGTAAAGCTCCATAAGTGCATCATCTGCACCGGCAACTGTTTCAACTAATTTTTCGTGCCATTCGTTTGCCTGGTCTAAGCGGCTTGGGTCAATGTCACTTTCGGTAATTGTTTCACCTTCGTCTTCGGCACTCCAGCGGAGCTCTTTCATTTTCAAAAGGTCAATTACACCTTCAAAATCTGCTCCTTCGCCAATTGGAATCTGGAGGGCTAAGGTTTCTACACCAAACTTATTTGCAACGTCTTCCATTGAACCAAAAAAGTCTGCACCGATTCGGTCCATTTTATTCATAAAACAAAGACGTGGAACAGAAAATTCATCTGCCTGCTTCCAAACAGTTTCTGTCTGAGGCTGAACCCCGTCTACTGCACAAATTACAGCAACTGCACCGTCGAGTACACGGAGGGAACGTTCAACCTCTGCAGTAAAGTCTACGTGTCCCGGTGTATCAATAATATTTATCTGATGGTCGCGCCAGTAAGTAGTAGTTGCGGCAGAACAGATTGTAATTCCTCTTTCCTGCTCCTGCTGCATCCAGTCCATTGTAGCCTGTCCGTCATCAATTTCACCTATCTTATGGATTTTTCCTGTATAATAAAGGATTCTTTCAGTTGTCGTTGTTTTTCCAGCATCAATATGAGCCATGATACCGATGTTTCTCATCTTATCTAGAGACATGGGGTTACCTCAATATATAAATATATTGATTTATTATAATGAATTATTTTTGATTTGAAAATATATAGATATTTATGATGTATTTATATGATGAAAAACTACTCCCGCGCGGAACCTGATTTTGCTCCACCGAGAGCGCTGAATAGAAATTATTCTACCGTGCAAACCTGCCTGCGGCAGCCTTGCACTTCCAGCGCTCTAAGTTCCGCAAAACCAGAACCCTCGCTCCGTAGTTTTTCATAATGAATTCAATAATTATAACTCTTGGATGTTTACAAATTCAAAACCACTATCAAGAAGTGCACATATTAATAAATCAAGATAATTATATAGCGGCTCGGTGCGGTTGCCCTGTGCAAAACCAACAGAAACCGGTGCAACTCCGCCATTGATTTTTGAAAGTGTATTGCAGTAGTCCTGGATAATCTGTTCTGGTTTAGTATCTTTGTCCAAAAGCTCAGAATCATTCAGGCGGCTGTAAGAAACTACAGTTTCATAACCTGCATTTTTGCTGTAGCGGATAATATCATTATTCACAGAATAATAAGGTCCGTGCCAGTAAAGGCTAAGTTCGGTGCCTGTGCAGGCGTAGAATTCATCTTCGTTGCGGGCAAGACCTCGGCGAATAAATTCTTCATCAACTACAAAGGGATTATTTACTAAATCTGTCTGGCTGAAGAACATAGAAGCTGTCTGGTATCCGTTCAAAACAATCTGCTTTGTTTCTGAAGGATAGCGGCGGATAAATTCACCATTTATAAAGAAGGTTCCTGGCACATTGTACTTGCGCAAAACAGAAAGTATTTCTGAAAGTCCGTCTGCGTTGTCGTATGCATCAAAAACAAGAGCAACTTTTTTAGGTGCTGCAACTTTTGAAACACTTTCTTCATAAAGCGCTTTTGTAACTGCTTTTTTGCTCAAGGTTCTTACATAAAGCGCATTATCATAAAGGCTGTTTGAAGTTGTGCCTGCAAATAATCTGTAGCGGCCATTCTGACTTTTTGCATTTGCACTTGCTACAGAAGTTTTTTTCCATGTTTTCTTTTCGCTATTATATTTGTAGTAATTTGAGTTTCCTGTATCGGCAACTATTGTATCATCATTGCCTTCCCAATAGCCTGCAACTGCAGAACTAAGCATTATAACTTCATTTGTATTTGAAAGAAGGTTCCATTTGCGGATTGATTTTTCACCGCCTACATAAATCACATTGCGGTTTACCCAGATGGCAGAAGCAATTTTTTCGCCAAGAAGATCTGCTACACGCTGCCAGGTATTTATATCATAAACATAAATTGCGGCACCTGCGTAGAAAGCAACCTTTGTTCCATCTGGAGAAATAAAAGGCTTACCAGAATCTTCAATTTCGAGTACCTGAACTGTTTTTGTTCCAAGCTTATAAACAGCGCCTTTTTCTTTGCTGCCATCATAAGGAAGCTTTTCGAGCCACAATACAGGCTGATCAGAAGAATCCCAGAAAACAAAGAAATCAATAAGCGAAGCCGAAGAATCGGTATATGGGCGTGAATAAACAACATCCATATAGTCGCAGGAATGCTTTTGATTTTGAAGCTTAAGATATGTAAAGAGTTTATTATTCTGAACAATTACAAAAGATTTTGCTGAGCTGTTTACACTAAAGCGGTCACTTGCAGAATTAAACTGAGAAGGAAGACGGCCTATTGCCTTACCCTGCCCTATGATTCCTGAATAAAGTCCGAGTGTATAAAGCTCTTTTGAATTAATCTGATAAACTAAATAATCATCTATATATATAAGCGATTTTTCGCTTGACCAGTTTACTGCATTAATAGTTCCACGACCGATTTTGCGGTACTTTTCGTCCATTTCTACTTTGCGCAAAACTGCTTCGGGATTACAAAAATAAAGATTTCCTTCTTTTTCGTAAATTAAAATTGTTCCGTCTGGAGACCATTTTACAGGAAGGCTCTTATAGCTCTGGCGAACACTTTCGCAAAGAACGGCAGTTTTTCCGCTCTGAACATTCTGGATTACAAGTGTTCCTGTAGAAAGTGAATATTTTTCTATTTTAACAAGCCATTTTCCGTTTGAACTGATTGAATATGGAGAAACAGGAAGTGAGTTTACGGGAATGCCGTTTGTTTTTTCGTACCATGAAAATGAATCTGTTTTTGTGTTGTAGCGTCCTGTTCCGTAGCGGTTGCGTATCTGAAGAACTGTTCCATCTTCCAAAAGCTCCATCTGCTCAGGATAACATGTAAGAAGATCAGGCATGCCCTGACTAGAACCATTTGCAAGCTTTGAATAGAACAGCGAGCTGTAGGCATTTGTTCCCGGCATGTTCTGACTTAATGAAAACAAAACTTCGTCATTTTGATTTATATCAAACTCTCCAAAGGATATTTTTGCCGAAAGAGGAAGTATGATTCCTAAAACAAAAGCTACAGCAATCAGATATTTTTTCATTTATGCATCTCCGCACTTAAAACCAGAACCGAAAGCTCCTGCTCAAGATCTTCAAGCTCGCGCTCCATTTCGTACAGCTGCTTTCGTCTGACATCCTTTCTGTCTTCCTCGTAATGATTGAGCATCATTTCAAGCGATTCCTTGTCATTTGAAACTCTTGAAATTCCGCACCATGGACAATACAAGTAATCCTTATTAAGGGTTCGTCCACACCCTTTGCAAACACTGATATTATACATCTTTTTCACCTATTTTTTAAGTACCGTCATTGGGTCTATTCTGTTTCCGTTTTTGTAAACCATAAAATGCAGATGGGGGCCTGTTGAATAGCCTGTAGAGCCAACAAGTCCGATTTTGGAACCCTGAGTTACCCATTGTCCTTTTTTAGAAATTGCTTTTGACATATGTGCATACACGGTCTGATATCCGTTTCCATGGTTTATGATTATGTAGTTTCCGTAGGTTCTGTTGTTTCCAACTTCCGAGATTCTTCCACTCATTGCAGCTAAGATTGGAGTTCCTTCCGGACAAGCCATATCTGTTCCTGTGTGGAAAGAGCGAACTCCTGTAAATGGATCTGCACGCCAGCCGTAAGGAGAAGTCCAGCGGAACTTTGAAGTAATTGGAACCATAAAAAGCTCGCCCATTCGTGACTGAAGAGTTTTCTGGTCAAGGCCTACTCCAGGAAGGAAGAGCTGCTGCCCTACTGTAAGAGTTTCTGAACTAAGCTCATTTACATCAAGAAGATTTTCGAGCTTGATTTTATTTGCGGTAGCAATTGAATTAAGGCTATCGCCATTTTTTACTGTATAAACAATTCCGTCAATTGAAGGAATCTTGAGCTTTTGACCTGCCCCTAACTGACGAACGTTTCCAATATCATTTACAGAAATCAGAGTTGAAATATTTGTAAGCCCGAATTTTTTAGCAATTCCGCTTATTGTGTCACCACTCTTTACCTTATATATCTGATATTCAACTGGCTGAGAAAGATATTTTGCAGAAATTGAAATGCCTGCGCTGTCTGTAAGAAGTCCGTTTTCATCAACATCATTTGTAATTTCGAGCGCAAAGTTTTTCATCAGCTTATCGAGCGAATCAATATCAAATGAATCGGCTGTATTAAGCGTAATCATTTTTGTATGGCTAAGAGTATAATCAGTTATAAAATATGCAGTAAAAGCAAGCCCCGCAATTCCTACTATTGCAAAAACAGAAATTACAATTGCCTTAATATTATTTGCAATAAGGGTGCCAAAATTTGAAACGCCCTGGCCAAGCGAAGCAACGCAGTTTTTAAGAGTTATATCTTTTTGAACAGTTCCAGCCTTGAAAATATGCTTTTCCGAAGGGTATGTATAGGCATAGGAAACTGAATTTATACTTTTTCTACGCAGAGGGAGTGCAATTGCCCTCTTTTTTTTGGATTGTTGTACAAAACTGATTATTTCCATACTTGTCTATCGGCCAAAATAAGAGTATAGTTTAAATGTATTTAATTGCAATTTTGGGCGGGAACAAATTGAATTCATTTTTTAAGAACAAAAGGCTGATTGTTTTTTTCTCTTTTTGCGGACTTCTTGTAATAGCTATTCTTGTTGCATATATGAAGCTTGCACTTGCGCCTGTTGCTCCAAAACCTCAGAATGTTCCTGTTATTGAGCGTGGTTCTATTGTAGATCGTTCAGGCTTTCCGCTTGCAGTTCAGACAAACTTTTACCGTGTTGGTGTAAGCACAAAAGATATTAAAAATGCACAGCTTTTCAGTAAAAATATGGCTCCTGTTCTTGGAGTTTCGGAAGAAGAACTTTTTGCACGCGTAGATAAAAAACGTGAATACGTTATTCTTAAAAAGAAGGCATCCCAGACAGAATATGAAGAAATAAGCCAGCGAACTAAGGAATGCGGCTATAATTATGTAAGCTACGAAAAGCTTCCGGGACGCGTTTATCCTAACGGGGCACTTGCTTCTCAGCTTATCGGCTACATGGGCGATGAAGGTACTGGTCTTGCGGGAATTGAATTTTCACAGCAGGGTGTACTCTACCCCGAAATTGATAAAACTCTTGAAACTCCTGAACAGGGCAAAAACATTTACCTTACAATAGATGCAAACCTTCAATATAAGCTTGAGCAGATTGCCTATAAGACAATGGAAAACACTCAGGCAGAAAGCATGATGCTTTTAGCGGCAGATTCAAAAACTGGTGAGATTCTTACCTATATAAGTCTTCCTTCTGCAAATCTTAATGAATATGGAAGCGCAAGTCCTGCAGAACAGGTAAACAAACCTGCTGCCGATGCTTACGAACCAGGTTCTGTATTTAAGATTTTTACACTTGGCATTGTTTTTGATGAAGGCACTATTAATCCTAATGACAGTTTTTTGTGCGATGGCGTTTATGAACACAAAATCCCTGGTGGCGAAACTATAAGAATTAAGTGTCTTGAGCATCATGGATGGCTTACTCCACGCGAAGGTCTTAAATATTCATGTAATGATGTTTTGGGCCAGATAAGCGACCGTGTAAGTGAAGATACATTTATTGCAAGAATCCGTCAGCTTGGCTTTGGTCAGAGAACAGGAATTGAGCTTGCGGGTGAAACTACAGGAATTGTAAAGGACCGCGACAGTAAATCATGGTCTGCACGTTCTAAACCTACTATTGCAATTGGTCAGGAAATAAGCGTTAGTGCTTTGCAGATGGTTCAGGCTGCTACAGCAATTGCAAACGGTGGTGTTCCTGTAAAGCTCAGTGTAATTCATAAGATTACTAATAAGGAAGGAATTACACTTTACGAGCATGAGCCTGAATATAAAAACAGAGTATTTAAGCAGACTACAGCAGAATATGTACTTAGCTGTATGGAAACAACTGCAACAACTGGTACAGGTTCACGTGCAAATATTGGAGACGTTGCTATTGGTGTAAAAACCGGTACTGCCCAGATGGCCGATAAGGTAAACGGCGGCTACAGTGATACAGACTTTCTTTCGAGCTGTCTTGCAATATTCCCAGTTGATGAACCGGAAATTGTTCTATATATAGTTGTAGAAAAAGCAAAAGGCGAAACATACGGCGGACGTATTGTTGCTCCTGTAATTGCAGAGGCAGCAGATACAATTATTGATTATATGGGAATGAGCAGAGGAAAGGCTTCTTCTGTTGAGCACAACGGTGTAATTACAATTCCTACTACTCCAAGTATAACACTTGGCGAACTCACTCCTGATTTTACAGGTTTATCTAAAAAAGATTTGCTTCCACTTATGGAAAAATCAAAGGGTAAACTCAATATAAACGGAAGCGGCTGGGTAACAAGTCAGAATCCGGAGCCAGGAACTCCACTTACGGAGAATACAATAATTGAACTCTATCTGGAATAAAAATATTAAGCTATTCAAAGAAAGATTCCCTCAACTTGCTGATTTTTATCATAATATTATAGAAGATATTACTGCCCACGGGGACGAAAAGGATATTTTTTCGTTCTGGAACCTTATGACTGCCAAAAACGGAAGTCTTACTGCGCAGATTAATACAAACATGCTTTTGCATTCTTCATATAATCCGGAGCGCGAAGGCATGAGTACTGCTGAACAGCTTGCGGGTAAAAATAAAGAAACTGTGATTTTTATGGGAGCCGGGCTTGGATGGCAGTTCTGTGCAATGGCAAAGCTTATTAATGGTGGCGGCATGGGTGCTACTGTTGGAACTTGCCCTGTAAAAAAGCTTATTCTTATTGAACCAGATCCTGTTCATTTTTTTGGCGCGCTTTATTACATTGACTGGAGCCCAGTTTTTGACGTAAAGCAGCTTGTTCTTGCACTTGGGTGCCCCGCAGATTCTTTAATAGGACTTTTAGAAGGAAACAGCATAAACCTTGGAAACTCAGGAGTTAATTCTGCGTATGTTTATGCTATTCCGGCTTTTATTATGCATGCCCGCCCGTATTTTGATTCTGTAATTGCCCTGATTGAACGAAACCGCGATAAAAATGATATTAATGCGGCAACCTACAAAAAGTTTGAAAAGCTTTGGATTCATAATTCCATGACAAATATCGGGCAGATAAGCAAACGTCAAACTGTACAACAGCTTATAGATTCGTATAAAAATACCGCTAAGGATTTTGTTGTTGTGGCAGCGGGACCTTCGCTTGAAACGCTTTTGCCAAAAATGGCAGAGTTTAAGAAGCATGCAGTTATTGTTTGTGTTGAAACTGCCCTTCACGCGCTTCTTAAGACCGGAGTTCAGCCTGATTTTATTATAATTACAGACCCCCAGTATTATGCATATAAGCATATTGCAGGACTTGCGGCTCCAGAAAGCATTCTTATCTGTCCGCTTAGTGTTTACCCTGCAGTATTTCGTTTTAAGTGCCGCCAGATTGTTTTGTGCTCAGAAATGTTTCCTGTAAGCAAGTATTTTGAGTCAAAGCTTGGGGATTTTGGAGATCTTGGAGCCGGTGGTTCTGTTGCAAGCTCTGCATGGAACTTGTGCTGTATGCTTGGTGCTCAAAACATCTATTTTGCAGGCCTTGATTTATCGTATCCGCAGGGACAGACACATATAAAAGGAAGCAGCGCAGAACAAACCTTCCATACCGGCGCAAACAGACTTGTTCCGGTTCAAAAAATGAACAGTTCTTCGCGCTTTGGTGCAAATCCGGAATATGCTTTTGACTACGCCGGAAATCAGGTTTTGACTGATGCCAGAATGAAAATGTTTGCCTGGTGGTTCGAAAGTAAAATTGCAGCGTGTACAAATGTAAAAACTTATACTTTGAGCAGGTCGAGCATGAGGATTCCGGGGGTGGACTTTGCGGAAGACATTTTGGAAAGGGATTGTCGGGTCGAGCCCGACAATGACACACAAATATTCGAACCCGACAATGACAAGGGGTCTGACATTTCTCCAATTATTGAATCTTTCTACTCCGAGTTAAAATCACTTTCGGCGCTTATAAATGAGGCAGTTGAAAAATGCATTATTGGCGGGCCGGAACAGGCTGCGGCACTTGAAAAAATCGAAGCTCAAATTGCTGCCTCCCCTCTTGCAGAAATTGTAAGATTAGCATACCCTAACACCTCGGAAAAACTTGAGGCTTACAAAAAACTTCAAAAGACAATGAATATATATAATAAATACATCTAGAGGCTTATCATGAAAAAACTATTATCTTTTCTTCTTATTTTAACATTTGTTGTTCCTGTATTTTCGCAAAAACTTTATCTTGATCTCAACGACATTGTTGGAAGACAATCAAATGCTGACCTTACCTTAGCTTCAATCCTTGAAAAAATATCTCCAAAAGCTAAAGAATATAATATTGAAATAATTGATTATAATTCTCTGGACCTTATTCCATACACCTGGAATTTTGGAGTTTACGAAAAAAAGAAATCAGAATCCGAAAAACTCGCTGACAAAAAAAAGGATTTTGAAAAACAGTTTGGAAGTGAGGCATTTAGAAACAGTGTTAAAAAAACTGTAAATGGCCAGAAAATGGGTTATGACGAATACATAGCTTATCTTGATAATCAGATTAATGCAGCAAAAGAAAAAGAAGCAAATCAAATTGACCCGAACACCTGTTACCCTCGCATAGAAATGAACATGTTTCCTACAACAAAATACAAACGCGAGTTTTATACCTTTGGTGCAGATTTCTGGTTTAATAATGAAAAAAGCTATGGTGTATATACAGATTTTAATCCTGCGTATCTTGCAACTCCGGAAGAAAAAGAAACTCTTATTGTAAAAACTATTGAAGCATTTTTCCCTGCTATTAATCCAAAAGATAAAAAGCTTGCTTCCCCTTCAATTATTGATCACAGAACAATGACAGAGCTTGGTAACACAAGAAACGGACTTGCGCTCAGTGCTATACCACGACAAGATTATTCATTTGTAATGAGAATCAAAAATGATGTTTACAACTTTAATTCAATCTGGGATATTACGGAAGATTTAACAAAGAAAATCACCGGCAATTCAAACGCAACCACATACTGGCAGTTGTACAGTCCAGA
>JBGVAV010000158.1:0-12502 GCA_045224915.1 Treponema sp. | reverse complement strand
CAGTTCCATAATAATTTACAGCACAAACACAATAATATTTTGTAATTCCAGATTCTTCATCTATTATAATTTCAGTTTCTGCTTCTTTTGTTTCCGAGACTTTTGAAAAAGTACTATATGGGGTTTCAGCCGAATAGATTTGATATTGGACGGCATTTTTTACAGGTTTCCACGAAAGAAGAATACATTTTTTCTTTCCATGGCTGGCAGTAACAGTTTCAGGCGGAAGAATATAATCATCATAATCTGCAGCGTTCTTTTTTTCGTTATAATCAAGCGTTGTTTCGCTTACAAGATCATGTTTACAAGAACCAAAAAGTAACGCCAGTAATAATATAAAACTCACTCTCCGTAACACAATCGATGCACGCATAGTAATATTATAATATGTTTCTATATTTATGGGAACATTAACTTGACTTTAGGCGCCCTGCCATTTAAAATTAAAAGTATATTTATGAAACATAATAATATAGTAGTTTTTTCTTTATTTTTTATATTTTTACTCTTTGGCTGCAATAAAAAATCTTCTCAAGGTCAAAATTCCGCAGATTCTAAAAACAATCAGAGTGCCGACAAGCTAATTCTGGGCTTTTCGCAGATTGGTTCCGAAAGTGCCTGGCGCACAAGAAACACACAGTCTATTTTTGAAGCTGCTGCCGAAAATGATATTCAGATTCTTTTTGATGATGCACAGCAAAAACAGGCAAATCAGCTTAAAGCAATCCGTTCTTTTATTGGTTACCAGGTTGATGTAATTGCGTTTGTTCCAATTGTTTCTGACGGCTGGGACAATGTTCTTCAGGAAGCAAAAGAAGCAGGCATTCCTGTAATTTTAGTAGATCGCGAAATTGACAGCGACCCGTCTTTATATGCAGGCTTCCTTGGCGAAAACGGCTTTGAAGAAGGTTTTGCTGCAGCGAACTTTCTTGTAAATAAATGCAAAAACAGAAAATCGGATATTAACATTGTAGAATTTTCGGGAACAGAAAATTCTTCTATTGCAACACAACGTGCAGAAGGCTTTCGCAGCATTATAAATAAATACGAAAAATTCAAAATCATCCATTCCGAAGACGGAGACTTTTTGCGTTCCCGCGGTAAAGAAATGATGGACCGCATTATTAAAGAGAACGGTGGTCTTCGCCTGAACGGTGCGCCAATTGATGTCATCTATTCGCACAACGACTCTATGACTCTTGGGCTTTTAGATTCTCTTCACAACAACAATATTAATCCGCGCAGTACAATTATCATTTCTATTGACGCTGAGCAAAAATCAATTGATGCACTTGTAAACGGTGAACTCAATTGCGTTGTTGAATGTAATCCAAACTCAGGCCCTACTCTTATGAAGCTTGTTCAGCGCATTGCCGCAGGCGAACAGATTCCACGCACAACTTACATGCTCGATAACATCTTTACAGAGAACGACGATTTTTCTACATACACTCCGAGGGGGTACTAAAAATCAGAAGTCTTAAAAAAATGCTTCAGATTTCTTATATCTTCCTCATTGGAATTATGATTATTCCAACTATCTATTCTGTAATTGTTCTGCAGATTCATACCAAGCGTTACGACGACATAATCACAAACGTAAGTAATGCAAACAGAATTAATCAGATTGCAAAAACAGATGTGCCTAACTGGCTTTGGGAAATTGTCTGCGGTAAAAAAAGCTTTGATGAAAATCCGCCGTACGAAATGATTCTTACAATTTTTGACGGAATCTCTGATATGCAGGCTCACACAAAAAGCCGTGACAATAAACAGAAGCTTGAAGTTGCTTACCGTGCCTGCACTACTCTGGACAACAACATTAAGATGCTCGAAAATCAGATGCGAGGAGGAAGCAGCGTTACTGCAAACGAAACTTCGCTCGATGAAATAAGAACTATTACTGCACTGTTTTCAGATATCATGCAGGATTTTATTCTTAGCGAAATTGAAACTGCCAATGAGACAAACACTTCCATTAAACGTTCGTCAATTATTCTTACAATTCTGCAGGTTACTATAATTATCTTTTCTCTGGCTGTTTCGTTGAACGGTTATATTACAGTTTTGAAGTCTATTGGAAAACCTTTGAGCGACATGAAGGATCTTTCTACTCAAATTGCCGGCGGTAACCTTGATGCCCGTACAAATGTTCCTGATGTTGATGAGCTCATTCCTCTTGCAAATAACATGAACCTCATGGCAGAACAGATTAATGTTCTTATCCAGAAAAATATCGAAGAGCAGCAGAATATCCAGAAGGCCGAAATGAAGGCTTTGCAGGCGCAGATTACTCCACACTTTTTATACAACACTTTTGATACAATCATCTGGCTGGCCGAAGAAGAAAAAACTGATGAGGTTGTAAAAATCACAAAAGCTTTCTCGGAGTTCCTTCGCATTTCTCTTAGCCGTGGTCACGAATGGATTACTATTGCGCAGGAGCTTGATCACATTAAAAACTATCTTACAATCCAGAAAATCCGTTATGCTGATATTTTGAATTATGAAATTGAAGCAGATGAAGAAATATTAAATTACAAAATCATTAAGCTTGTTCTGCAGCCACTTGTTGAAAACGCAATTTATCATGGCATTAAAAATAAACGTGGTCGCGGACATCTTAAAGTAACCGCAAATTTTACAGACGACAAAAAAAGTTCTATAATATTCACAGTAACAGATGATGGTGCAGGATTTACTCCAGAGCGTCTTGCTCAAGTAAACGACGAGCTTGAAAATGCAACGCTCGACGCCGAAAAGCTTTCATCGGTATACGGACTTTATAATGTAAACAAAAAGCTTAAGCTTTATTATGGAAAAGAAACGGAAGGACTTGTTATTCAGTCTGAACACAACAAGGGCAGCAATATTTCGTTTGTAATTCCATGCATCACCGGAGAACAAAATGTATAGCGTTTTTTTAGTTGACGATGAGCCTATTGTACTCGAAGGAATCCGCAGTAAGATTAACTGGGAAGAAGCGGGCTTTTCGTTTGCGGGTGAAGCTACTGACGGTGAAATTGCCCTTTCTATGATTCACGAGCTTAAGCCTGATATTTTGATTACAGATATTAAAATGCCTTTTATGGACGGGCTTGAGCTTTCTGCAACAATTAAAAAGACCCAGCCATGGATAAAAATCATTATCCTTTCCGGCCACGACGAATTTGATTACGCTAAAAAAGCAATTTCTATTGGTATTGAAGATTATCTTTTAAAGCCCTTTACTTCAGAAGAAGTTATTCAAAGCTTAAAAAAGGTTGCGGCCCAGATAGACAAGGAACGCACTCAGCAGTCTGATATTTCAAGAATGAAGGAAGAGCTCCGCACACAGGAAAAGCTTGTTCAAAAAGAGTTCCTCAGCAATCTTGTTCACGGCGCTGCAGACATGACAAATATAATGGCGCGCTGCCAGGAGCTTGGCATTGATTTACTTTCGCGCTATTACAAGATTTTTATTAGTAAAATTACAAGCAGTTCGGGGAATAACCAGAAACAGCAGGAGGCCTGTTCCCGCTTGAATTCCTACTCGGGCACCTTTGAACAAACCTACTCTTTCTTCCACCACTCAAACAGGCTTGTATGTATCTGCAAGGGCTCAACACAAACAGAGCTCGAAGAAAATGTATTCCGCATTGCGCAGACAATCGAGCATATTGCTACAAATAATTCAGACTGTATTGTTACAACAGGCATTGGTAAAACTGTAGATCACCTTTCGTCGCTTCCGGAATCTTACGAAGACGCCAAAGCAATTGTAGAAATTGAAAAAGAGGGTAATCAAAATACAATTATTTCCAGCGACGATATTCAGCTGAACAACGACGACACACTTCTTGAATTAAAAGAAAATGACCCTCTTGTAGACCGTCTGCGCTACGCAAGTAAAAACGATATTTCTACAATCGTAGAAGAATCTATGACACTCATTCACAGCAATCAGGGACAGTTTAAGGTGTTTGCCTCTTACATTCTTGTAGACATGATTTTTGCAGTTTCAAAGCTCATAGAAAATCTTGGCGGCGACATCAAAGAAATCAACCCGGAAATTGTTCAGCGCAGCTACGTAGACACTGCCGTAATGGATGAAGAAAACTTTGAAAATACTTTAACAAAGGTTTTGAATTTTGCCCTGGAATTCCGCGATTCAAAAAGCACTAGCCGTTACGGAGACGTTATCTTAAAAGCAAAAAAATATATCGAAGAAAATTACGCTGACCAGAATACAACTCTCACCACTGTTGCCGACGCTGTTGCAATGAGTCCAAATCATTTTAGTGCAATTTTTTCTCACGAATGTAAAACTACTTTTATTGAATATCTTACAAATGTGCGCATTGAAAAAGCTAAAAAGCTCATGAAAGAAACAGAAATGAAGGGCTATGATATTGCTTACGAATGCGGCTTTAGTGACCCGCACTACTTTAGTTACATTTTTAAAAAGAACACGGGACTTTCGCCCCGTGAGTTTAAAGGAGGAACTTTAGTTCCTTAATTCAGTTAACTGCAGCTAACAAGTTATCCTGCCATGTTACCAAGCTTACGTTTTCTGTATGATAAAATCACACTCTGTAACAGAATAAAGAAACAAAGCATTAAGCCGATCGTAATGCTCTGCCAGTATGGCTGCCTTAAACCAGAGGCAACAACAATACTGTTGATGGTTTTGAGAGACATTACCCCGAACAATGTACCTACAACACTACCAACACCACCCGACAAAAGCGTTCCACCAATAATTGATGAAGCAATTGCCTGCATTTCTGCCTGAGTTGCGTTAGAAGCATTACCAGCACCTGTATGCAGAAGATAGACAAAGCCACCAATGCCCGCAAGCAAACCTGTAAGAAGATAAGCAAAGAATTTTGTTCGCTGTACATTAATTCCCAGCATGAGTGCGCTTTCGCTGTTGCCACCAACTGCATAAAGATTTCTACCAAAGCGTGTCCATTTTAGCATTGCCCACAAGAGGATAAGAACAACAACTACAATGATTACACCTACTTCAATATAAGAATTTATAAAATTTCCGTTTCTTGCATAGTGACCAATTCCCGGAAGATTTATATAAAAATCCTTAACCTTGTTGAATGTTTCGTTTGTTGCTGTACGAGGAACTTTACTAACAATTGTTGTCATACCGCGAGTAAAGAACATACCAGCCAAAGTTACAATGAACGGCTGAATCTTAAGGTATGCAACACAGTAGCCCTGAACAGCACCTATCAAAAGTCCAATTCCAAGAGAAATAAGGAGCGAGCTGAATATTCCGCCACCGTGATCTTCCATAAATACTACGCTTGCCATTGTAATAAGGGCAATTGTACCACCTACAGAAATATCAATTCCTCCGGTAATCATTACGATTGTAAGACCAAACGAAACTATAATAAGATATGCATTGTTATTAAAAATATCAAAGAACTGCTGTGGATTTAAGAAGCCTCCACCAAAAGCAATCATTCCAAAAATATACATTACAACAAAAGTGCAGATTGTAATTGTCAAAAGAAGGTTTGTATTTGAAATTGGCTGCTTGCCCTCTTTTTTGACAAACAGATTTCTGATTTTATCCATAAATGCCATTTACTTTGCCTCCACTGCTACAACTGCTTTTTTTGCGAAAAACTTGTTTTTAAGATTTCCAATGAACTCTTTTACAACTGGAGAACCAAGAACTACAATTGCAATGATTACTATTGCTTTGTAGGCCTTTACAGCAGTAGAAGAAACCTTCATTGCATAAAGTGTAATTGTAAGCGCTTGAATGATGTATGCACCAATTATTGAACCGCTGAGCTTGAACTTACCGCCGCCAAGAGAGTTACCTCCAATAGCAACTGCAAGAATGGCATCCATTTCAATATCAATCAAAATTGTTTCGTGGTTTATAAGACCAATACGGCAAACGTTGATGGAACCTGCAAGTGTTACACACACACCAAGAATGATAAATACAATCAGCTTCATTGCAACAGGATTAATACCGTTGAGGCGGGCTGCCTTTTCATTAATACCAACAGACTGAATGTAAAGTCCAAGGTTTGTAAACTTGAGCAAAAGCTTAACAAGAACTATGAACACAATAACAATCAGAATCGGACTTGGAATTGCAATGCCAGGAATGAATCCTCCAAGGGCTCCAAGCAAGGTACTTTCTACGTTAGGAGTTGCACCACCGTTTATCCAGTAAGCAATAGGACGTCCGGCTGTAAACAAAATCAGCGAAGCAATCATCGGCTGAATATTAAACTTTGCTATGAGCAGACCGTTGAACAAACAGAACACAATTGCAACAAGACAGGCACAAACAAGTGCAAGAAGAATTACTGGAACTGTAATTGTATTTGCTCTAAGGATTTTTACAAAGATACTTCCCGCAATAGCAGCAGAAGCACCAACCGAAATATCCTGTCCTCGTGTTGCCGAAGTAACAAAGGTCATACCAATTGCAAGAATTACAAGCTCAGAAGCACCGTTTAAGATACTTACCAAGTTTCCTGCAAGAACTGTGTTTCCAAGATTATTCTTTTTAATTACAATCGAGAAAAAGCTTGGGTCGCGGATAAGGTTAAAGATTACAAGAACTACAAGTGCTGTAATTGGAATAATCAGCTGAGACTGTGTAAACTTTTTCCACAACTCCGAAATATTTATTTTTTTACTAGGCATTTTTTTCTGAACCTCCCGCAATAGTCTTCATGATATTATCCTGACTAAGCTCGTCGCCGTTCAGCTCTCCAACAATCTTACGATCGCGCATTACAATGAGTCTTGAACAAACTGTAAGCATTTCCTGGATTTCTGAAGAAATGAATGTAACGCTTACACCCTGTTCTGCAAGCTTAAGAACCTGCTTCTGGATTTCTACTTTTGTACCAACGTCAATACCGCGTGTTGGCTCGTCAAGAATAAGATACTGTGGGTTTGTCAAAAGCCAGCGTGCAAGAATTGCCTTCTGCTGGTTTCCACCCGAAAGTGATTTAATTGGTGTATCCTGAGAAGCTGTTTTAATCTGCAAAAGCTTAATATATTCATCTGCAAACTGCTCTGCTTCTGCTCTGCTAAATGGCTTCCAGAATCCGTTCAATACCTGGAGCGCAAGAATGATGTTTTCGCGAACAGAAAGATCAGGAATAATACCGTCCCCTTTTCTGTCTTCCGGAAGGTATCCCATTCCGTTTTTCATTGCATCAAGCGGCTTGTTGATTTTTACATTCTTACCCTTCATTTTTACAGAACCGCCTGTTACACGGTCTGCGGCAAAGATTGCACGAACGCTTTCACTTCGTCCTGAACCAAGGAGGCCTGTAAAGCCGTTTACTTCGCCCTTCTTAATCTGGAAGGCAAACGGACGAACGCCTTCTGTGCTCGAAAGGCCTTCTGCTTCATAAACGTTAGTTCCGGCACCCTCGCCTTCAAAAGTCTTCTTTTCATCCTTGAGTTTTGAAATATCTTCAAGGTCTTTACCAAGCATTGCAGAAATAAGGTCAACCTTTGGCATATCCTTAATTGCATATTCGCCAATGTATTCACCGTTTCGCAATACTGTGATTTTGTCGCAAACCTCGTAAACCTGTTCAAGGAAGTGTGTAATAAAGATAATACCAACTCCCTTAGATTTAAGGTCGCGCATAAGAGTAAAGAGCTCTTCTACCTCATGTTCGTCCAAAGAAGAAGTTGGCTCATCAAGAATAAGAACCTTACATTCCATATCAACTGCGCGGGCAATTGCAACCATCTGCTGAACAGCCAGAGAACAAGTTCCAAGCTGCTGTGTAGCCTTTGCAGGAATATTTAATTTTGTAAGAAGCTCTTCTGCTTTTGCGTTTTGTTCACGCCAATTTATAAACTTATATTTACCTCGTCCAATATAGATGTTTTCTGCAACAGTCAAGTTTGGACAAAGAGTGATTTCCTGATAAACTGTAGAGATACCCAGATTCTGAGCATCCTGTGGCGACTTAATAGAAACAGGTTTATCAATTCCCTTAATTCTAATTTCGCCCTTGTCTTTTATATAAACACCGGTGAGACATTTTACTAAAGTTGATTTTCCGGCGCCATTTTCGCCCATAAGCGCGTGTATTTCTCCTTCGCGGAGAGTAAAATCGACATTGTTCAGAGCCCTAACACCAGGGAACTCCTTACAAATACCGCGCATTGTCAAAATTACATTACTTTCCATTTTTAATTCCTAAGATTCTTTAAAAAAAACGGCGTAAAACATGCATGTACATATCTTACGCCGTATTGGAATTACCTTACAAAAGGCGTTATAAATTAGTCACCAAGACCGTATGTATCGATGTCAGCCTGTGTAAGCTTCTTTGCATCGAATCCTTTTTCTTCGTTGATGATTTTCTTTGAAGGTACTTTACCAGACTTAATCATGTCTTCGATGATAGCAGCCTGGAATGGTGAACACTGTCCATCATAGTTCCAGTTTCCAGCCAAGAGTTCACGGAGAGCCCATTTGTTGCAGTCAAATCCCATAACAACTACTTTTCCGTTTACACCGTGTGTAATACCAGCTTCGTCAAGAGCAGCAACAGCACCCTTAGCCATACCATCGTTTTCAGCATAAATTACGTTGAAATCTTCACCAGAGTTGATAACAGCTTCAACAATTTTCTTTGCTTCAGCTTCGTCCCATGTAGCTGTCTGCTGAACAACTTTCTTCATTGTTCCCTTAGCAAATTCAGCATCCAAAGCACCTGTACGACCAATCTGAGCGTCAGATCCCATAGCACCCTGAATATGGATTACTTTGTATTCTGGAAGATTCTGTGCCTTGAGCCAAGATACAGCAGTTTCACCTTCTTTAGCCATATCAGAAACAACAGCAGCTTCATAGAGGCTGTCAGAAACGTTCATCATACGGTCAAAAAGGAATACTTTAATTCCAGCTTTCTGTGCATTTTTAAGAGTAGCTTCCCATCCGTCTGTTGCAGCAGCAGAAATAAGAAGATAGTCTACACCGTCGTTGATCATCTGAGAAGCAGCATTGAGCTGTTCATCATTCTTAAGGCTGTAAGCAGTTGATACTTCATAACCCTTAGCAGCTGTGAATACAGTTTCGAAGTCTTTTACGTTAGCAGCGCGGTATCCTGATTCTGAAGGTGGGTTGTTAACAATACCAATTTTAATAGCAGAAGCTTTCTTTGATTTCTTTGCCTTCTTTTTTGGAGCGGCAAACAAACATGTTACGCACATAAGAAGTGCAACAATAGTAAATAATTTTTTCATCTAATTTTCCTCCTAATAGATGTTTTTAATTGTTTTATGGTTTGATAATAAATCCAGAAAAGCCATTTTTGAATGTGATAATTTAGGAATTTTTTTTGAATTTTTTAGGAATTAGGTAAAATCCCCTAGGGAGAAATTAAGAATTTTAGAAAATTTACGAAAAAAAGTTTAAATATTTCCACTAAAAGCAATATTGTAATGGCTGCAGATAAAATCGTATGAAGAGTTAGGTTTTCCGGTAATAAACAAGGAGGGGGAGCAATCCCCCTGCGGCTGCACTTCGTTGCATCCTACCCCCTGGCCTAGGGGTTCCACCCCTAAAACCCCGGAAATATCTATTGCATGGTTAACAACACCTTCTACAGAATCAACAATTTCTACTAAAGGTTGTGGCCCCTGAGCCTGTCGAAGGGCATATTTTTCAAACACACTTTTCACGTTCAAAAAATGTGTACACCCCAAAATTACAACATCACAGCCTTTAGAAATAAAAAAGTCCATTGCTGGTTTTACAGCTTCTTCAAGCTCAGACTCACTTGCTGTAAATCCATTTTTCTCAATAAACGAAACAAGCTCACCGTCCGCCCTGCAAACAAGCTCACAGTCAGCGGCAAAATTATTTTTTAATTCCTGGTTGTACGGATTTTCGCAGGTTGCTTTAGTTGCTAAAAGACCAATACATCTTTTTTTAGAAACGCTTGCCGCAAGCTTAATTGCTGGAACAGTACCTACAAATTGTGTAGAGGCAAACTTACTTCTCAAAACTTCAAGTGCATTTACAGAAATTGTATTGCAGGCCACAACAAGAACGCGCGGGTCAAATCTTGTAATGTTTTTTTCTACAAGAGGCAAAACACATTCAACAACCTGCTCATGAGTTTTTGGACCGTATGGAAAATTTGCTGTATCGGCAACATAAACACAAGAGGCGTTCGGCTGTTTTTTAATGAGCTCGAGCATATAAGGAATGCCGCCCACTCCACTATCTATAAATGCAAAGTCAGTCAATTTTTAGTCCCCAAAAAGCGCATTAAAAGCATTTCGCGCCGCCGCTGCCTTATCGTCACTCTGGGCCCCCTGCGGTCCCTGAGTCTGTCGAAGAGCCCCTTTAGAAGGCCTAAAATAATCACAAAAGTTACTTCTTTCCTTATCAGTCACCATATCCGCAGAGCTTTCGCGGCAATCGTTATGAGCACCGCTTTCATAAAAATCACACATCTTGCAAACATGCAGATCAGCATGACACAACGGACATTCATCAGAACGGGTAATTTTTTCAAGAGAAATTTCTTTTTTACATTTCCAGCAAATCATTCTTGAATGATACTACTTTTAACTATAAAATAAAAGAGATATGTTTACAGAAAACCCTTGTCTTGTAAGACATTGCCGAAACAACGCGCTTTCTACCTTTGATCAGGACGGCAATCTTACAGAAGAAAAAAGTTATTGTCTCGATCACATTCCGGACCCTGGAAAAATCAAACAGGATATTTACAATTATATTGCTACACACGACAAAATAATTGGTCTTTGTGCAAGCGGCCTTATTTTTCAGGATATCGATTTTTCAAATAAAGAATTCTACGGCTGTAATTTTCACCGCTGTACCTTTACAAATATCCATGCCGAAAACGTACTTACCCACATGTGCATTTTTGACTTTGCAGTTTTTAATGACTGTTCCTTTATTAAATCAAACTCAATGTTTACATCTTTTTCGGGCAGTACATTCTTTCATACAATCTTTACTTCAAGCGATATGGTTCAGGATAATTTTAATGGAATAAAAGCATATCAGTCTTCTTTCGACGATTCCGATTTGTTTAATTCACGCTTTATAATGGCAACGCTTGTAGATACTTCAATGCAAAACTGCAACCTTAAGCATACTCTTTTTTATAACTCAGAAAGAACAAATGTTTCCTTCAAAATGTCAAATACACGCGAAGCATTATTCGACCGCAAAGGAAGCGCCCTGCAAAAAGGAGACTCCATGCCAAATGGTTCAGACATTGATACAACAAGTCCGGGAGGTACTTTATGAAAGTATACTTCCATTTAAATCTCAAAGGCTTTTCTAACTGTTATGTTGTTGTAAACGAAAAAGCAAAAGAAGCCATTATTATTGATCCGGGTAAAATTACAGAAGGAATCATTAAGCAGATAGAAAATGATAACCTTAAGCTTACAGCTGTTTTAATTACCCACAACCACGGAAGCCACGTAGACGGAATTAAAACTCTACGCAAAATTTATAATCCAAAAATCTATGCTGCCGACTGGGAAGTTGCAAAAAACGATACAAACGTTTTAATGGGCGATGGAAAGATTCGTGTTGCAAAAATGAATGTGCGCTACATGACAATTCCTGGCCACACAGCAGATTCAGTTGTTTATGGAATTGGAAACATTTTCTTTACAGGTGATGTTTTATTTGCCGGTTCCATGGGCAGCACAAACTCAAGCTATTCAGAATTCATTCTGCGCACAAATATCGAAAATAATATTTTCTCCCAGCAGGATGGAATTATTCTTATGCCTGGTCACGGGCCTCCAACAACCCTCGAAGCCGCAAAAATGTTTTTGATTGATTAACGGTTTATAAGCGCCACATTTCCGCCGCTTATTCCGTAAACATCACGAACATAATCATTTAAAACTATTGCCGCATCCTCAAAACCTTTTGCATTGGTTTCGCGCACATATTTTGCAAGATCTGGTGTAAACACGCGAACAGACCAGAGATTTGCTCTTCCAACAAAATATTCAGGAACATACTTAATGCTTTGCTGCATAATATATGCCATAAACTCATTGTGCATTAAATATTCATCTTCAATATCGTAGCCAAGACTTGTCTGCGATTCAAAAAAATCTAAAAGGAATTGGCGGGAATCGGCATCAAAGGTGTAATAAACAGCTGCAACAAAATTACGGAAATCTTCATCACGGAAGAACAAGGTATGCCAGGCTTCGTGGGCTAAAAGCTTTGAGCGTAAAGGTCCGTCAGATTCCCGCGATATTGAAACTATGCCACCCTCACCTGCTTTTACCATCTGACCGTCTTCTATTAAAAGTCCGTTTGCAAGGAGGATTTTTTTAAGTATGAGCTCTTTCTCATTAAGCGGGAAATTTTCTTCTGTAGCTTTATTAAAAAATGCTGCCAAAGATTCTGCAGAATAATCATGTGCGTTGTAGCCGTGCTTGTCTGCAAGAACTTCATCGCTCCAAAGCTGACCTTTATATC
>JBGVAV010000157.1:0-22014 GCA_045224915.1 Treponema sp. | reverse complement strand
ATACGTCCAAGCAAATCATCAGAGAAAGAAACTTCCATCTGATGTCCAAGGAACTTAATGTGGTCACCAGTGCTGATACCGCGTCCTCCGGCAAATACCTGGAGCGATACTACATCACCTTCAATTTTATTAACTTCGGCAAGAGATTTACCAAAGCGAGTTTCAATTTCGGCAAGCTCACCATAAGCAACATTGTCTGCTTTTACAGTGATAACGCTTCCGACGATGGATTCAATCTTACTATAAACTTTGTTCATAATTATTTACCATCCTTAAGCATTGCTTTAACATCATCGCGAACCTTGCCGTTAGCAGAATCATAGTGTGCTTCTATGTCTTTTTCTGCTTTCTTAAACTTGTCGCTGTTCCACAATGAATAGTTCCAGTCTATGAACTTCTGACGCATCTGGTTGAAGAAGTTACGAGCTGTATCTTTATCTTCAAGTTCAAAATCAGAACCAAGAACTTTAAGAACTCTTGCAAATACATATCGCTGACGTTCAGGACTTACAGCAGCATCAATTTCATCGAATGAGTTCTGCTGCATATAAACTGCATCAAGGAATTCACTCTTAAGATATTCGATGTAGTCTTCTGTTGTTGTACCTTCTTCACCAACTACCTTCATCATCTGGTTTACTTCTACACCACTAAGGAATACCTTGCGTGCATAGCTTACCCAGTCTTCGCGGATAACTGATTTATATTTTGACCATGAAATAATCGGGTCAATAGCAGGATACTTACGTGCATCTGAACGTTCACGGCTAAGACCGTGGAAGGCACCTACTACTTTAAGAGTTGCTTGAGTTACTGGCTCTTCAAAGTTACCACCGGCAGGAGATACTGTACCACCAATTGTAACAGAACCAATGTTTCCGTCACGGAGTTTTACAATACCTGCGCGTTCATAGAATGCTGCAATGTAAGATTCAAGGTAAGCTGGGAATGCTTCTTCTCCAGGAATCTCTTCCAAACGACCAGACATTTCACGAAGAGCCTGAGCCCAACGAGATGTTGAGTCTGCAAGGAGCAATACGTGTAAGCCCATCTGACGATAATATTCAGCAAGTGTAACTGATGTATAAACCGAAGCTTCGCGGGAAGCAACAGGCATAGAAGATGTGTTACAAATGATGATTGTTCGTTCCATCAAAGAACGGCCTGTACGAGGATCCTTCAATTCAGGGAACTCTTTAATTGTTTCTACAACTTCACCGGCACGTTCACCACAGGCAGCGATGATTACGATATCAACGTCGGCATTACGTGATGTTGTGTGTTGAAGAACTGTTTTACCTGCACCGAAAGGTCCAGGAATACAATATGTACCACCTTTTGATACTGGATAGAAAGTATCGATCAAACGAACCTGAGTAACCATTGGTTCACTTGGAGCAAGACGCTCAGCATAGCAGTCTACGGCACGTTTTACAGGCCATTTGAATGCCATCTTAAGTTTGTGGTCCTTGCCCTTTTCGTCAGTTACTACGGCAACTACATCTTCAATTGTGTATTCACCAGGTTTAGTAACCTTCTTTACAGTGTACATTCCGAGTAAATCAAAGGGAACAAGAATTTTATGTGTAAAAGGTCCTTCTGGAACAGATCCGATTGGGTCACCTCTAAGAACCTTGTCTCCTTCTTTTACGCAAGGAGTCCATTCCCATTTTTTGTCACGTGGAAGTGAATCAACATAAACACCACGTTCAAGGAAGAAGCCTGCTTTTTCTGCAACAAGTGGAAGAGGATTCTGCAAACCATCAAAGGTCTGTCCAAGAAGACCAGGTCCCAATTCTGCACAAAGAAGGTCTCCAACTAAGTCAACCTTATCTCCGGCTTTGATTCCCTGTGTCATTTCGAAAATCTGCATCTGAGCTTTGTTACCGCGGATACGGATAACTTCACCTCTAAGCTTCTTTCCGTCAACATTTACATAGCCTACTTCATTCATGGAAACAGAGCCAGTAAATTCAATTGTGACCATGTTTCCGTTAATGCCGACTACTTTAGCTTTTGTATCAGTCATTATTTATCTCCATCCAAAATTTCATCATAAATCTTATGATAAGATGTCTTTCCATTTTCAACCTCAAACTTGCGCATGCGTTCAACAAGCATAAGTCTGATGCCGTAGGCGTACACCGCATCAATAGAGAATGCGTCTAATGGGCGCAAATCATCAAGCAGGCGTAACCTGTAGTCATAAAGAAACTGCTCGGCACTCAAAGGACTATCCATTCCAACAGCGGTACGGGCTGCAGAAATAATATCTGCTGTACAGCCTGGAGGAAGAGGCACACTATCCTTTTTCATTTTCTGAGCACGAATCTGTGCAAGTGCACATCGCAGGTTTCTTTCTTTTTCGTACCATACATCAAGAAAAGCAGAACCTGTTTTATTAAGTTCTTTTGGAGGAACAAGTGAAAGTCCATCCAAAACAGCTTTTTCTTTTGGCGCAATAAAGCGTGAAGCAACCTCGCGGAATTGAACTGTGTTCAATGGAAGGTTTGACTTGCTTTCGCCAGCAGAGATGTTTGGTAACTGTGAAACCAGATAATAATATGCCACTATTCTGCGTCCTTTGCAGCAATCTTCATAAGACCTGCAACTTTTGGATTTAGATATGCTGCAAACATATCTGAAAGTGCTTCTGCAGAATAATCATAGTAAGCCGCACCATTCTTAACACCGATTCTAAAGCCTGCGCTAAGAGTTTTGTCCGGTTTAATTTCCAATCCTTTTTTAATTTCGGCCTTGAGCTGAGTTTTGAGAGAATTCTCCAAAGCCTTTAAGTCTTTTTCGCTTAACAAAACAGAAAGTTCTGAAGCATTTGAGTTTTTTGCCCAGATTTTTACGGTTTCTGGCACAAGTTTAGCAAGGATGTCTTTTGATACAGCCTTTGTTGTTTCTGCCTGAATAAGTCCGTCCAGTTCTGCAACAATAGAATCTTTGAAAGAAATGAGCATGTTGCGTCCTGCCTGAACAATTGCTTCGTCGCTTGCTTTCTGCATGCGTTTTGTTTCAGCCATAGCATCTTTTTTGATCTGCTCGGCCTCTTCTTCGGCGTTTTTGATAATTGCAGCAGCTTTTTTGTCAGCATCGGCAATTATTTTTGCTGCTTCTTTTTCTGCAGCGGTAACGCCATCCTTCTTGATTTTATCAATCAGTTCCTGTAATTGTACATCCATTACAATACCTCACATAATTATAGCCAAAGTATAATATATAATAATACTCTGAATTTTGAGAATTTACAATTAAAAAACAATGAACTTTTTTAGAATATTTTTTGAGACTTTATGCTTAAACTTCAAAAGAATAAACAGTCTTTGCCTTCATTTCCTGTCCTGGTTGTAAAATACAGGTTGGGAAATCTTCTTTGTTTGGAGTATCTGGGAAACACTGTGTTTCCAGACAGAAAGCATCGTGTGGTTTATAGATTTGTCCGTTTTTGCCTATTGCTTTTACAAAGTTTCCTGTGTAGAACTGGCAGCCTTCCATATTTGTAAATACAGACATTGCAAATCCTGTGTTTGGTTCACGAACTGTACAGAATTCTACTAAATCTGAGTCATCAAGTGGAAGTCCACACTGTTTGTTTGCAGGATTGTACATTTCTGTAACGTAGCAGTGGTCATAACCAGGAGCAACCTTTTCTATATCCTTGCCGATTTTCTTTTCTTTTGTAAAATCAAATGGAGTTCCCTTTACATCAAGGAGCTTTCCTGTAGGAATAAGCTTTGAATTAACTTCAAGGCGTTTTGTAGAATTCATCTGCATAAGATGATCTCCAATGTCTCCGCCGCCTGCAAGATTAAAGTATGCATGATTTGTGATGTTAATAGGTGTTGCTCTATCTGTTGTTGCAGTGTAATAACATGTAAGATTATTGTTGTCATCCAAAAGATAACTTACAGTAACTTCGCAGTTTCCAGGGAAGCCCTGTTCTCCATCTGGAGACATTCTCTTAAAAGTTACTCCATATTTATTTTTTTCTTTGATAGTCTTAGCCTTCCACATTTCTTTATGCCAGCCTTTGTAGCCGCCATGTAAAGTATTTGGGCCATCGTTCTTGTCCAATTTATATTCTGTTTTTCCGATTGTAAAAGAAGCTTTTCCAATTCTGTTTGCAAAGCGGCCTACGAGTGCACCAAAAAACAGATTTCCATTAACAAAGCCATCAAATGTAGAATAGCCCAAAACTACGTCTGTTTTTTTACCGTCCTTGCCATTTAAAACAATGCTTGTAATTGTACAGCCATAATCTGTACAAGAAAAAGACATATTGCCATTTGAAATTGTATAAAGATGAACCTTTGTACCGTCCGATAAAATTCCCCATTTTTGTTTTTTAATTTCCATAAGAACTCCTTTTTTTTCTATAAGGTAAACCTAAAAATTGCTTTCGCAATTTTTTTAACGGTTTGCTATTTAACAACGGCCGCCAGCGGCCTTACACACCTAAAAATTGCTTTCGCAATTTTTTTAACGGTTTGCTATTAAACAACGGCCGCCAGCGGCCTTACACACACATATCTATTATAAACTGAACTTCGGTAATTGAACAGTTTAAATTTTTTGCAATTTCTTCTGGGGATGCACCATCCTGGAACATCTTTCTAACAAGCTCAGGTAGCTTTTTCTTTTTTTCTTCGTCGGTAAGCTTGTGCGGTTGATCATCAAGAACCTTTGTAATAATTAAAGGAATTTCATGGTAAGCAGCACCATCTTGAGTTACGACAGTTTCATCTTTCTGGATTGATTTTGATTTTGGAGAATATGTATCTGTATTTTCAAAAAGATTTCCCTGCTGAGGTTTTGTATTTTTAATACTTATTTCATAAGCAGAATCAGGATCAGTAATAGGCTTAAATGTATACTTCTGACCTTTGTTGATTTTATCAGCTTCGGCAATCATATCTCTAAGACGGTTTGTTGCCTGCTGAAAAAGTTCCATTTTTCTGTCGGCTTCATCTAACATGCTTTGGAGACGCTTTGTTGTTTCTTTTGCAAGAAATGTATCGCGGTCTGCAGCCTTATCAATTTCTTTTATAAAATGATTTACCTTCTGTTCTGTTTTTTCGATTATCTGGTCTGTTGAGAAAAGCTTTTTAAAACGGATTAAAAATACAGCCCATAAAATAAAATTTATAATCAATACCGAAATTGCAAAAAAGATCATTTATAATTCCACTTTCCTTATTCAAACTTATCTTGTTATATCAACGATAGTGCCAACATATTCAGATTTTACATCACCATAAACGCCGAAGGCCGATTTTTTATCTTTCTGACCATTCTGCTTTTTTTTAGGATTCTGATATGTTCCTGCTCCACCCTTGTGTCCTTCCGGATTAACATTGTTTGTATTTGCCTTATCGTTTTTTGTTTCCTGAACTCTCTGCGACTGTTCAATATCTTTTTGAATTTGATTTTGCTGCTGAACAGATTGCGCAACCTGAGCCTGCTGCTGCTGACCACCAACGGTACGCGCTATATTGTTCATCTGCGAGTACATGTTTTGTAAATCAATCGGCTGTATACCCATCAGGCTGTTCCTCTACTAAGGAAGGCGGTTCGTAATCTCCGCGCTTGCTGAAACTCTTGTCGTAGTAGAATGTTACATGTTTTGTGTCCATCTTAACTTCGTCAAGAACATCACGCACATAAATCTTTACACCGGCATATACTGTTTCTTCAACCTTAACTTTTCCAACAGCTTTAAGTTCACGCAAGTGGGCCTGAATTTTGTCGATTTCGTTGGTCATTTCCTGGAGCTCTTCGCCAATCTGTTTGTTCTTATTCTTAAGAGCAGCAAGCTTTTCTTCCTTTTCCTGTGGAAGCTTTTTACGAAGCTTTTTCTGCTGTTCAAGGTTCTGAATATCAAGCTCGTTGTTTTCGTAGTCTCTTGTTGAATCTGTCTGACTTTTCTGAAGCTCGAGCAATCGCTTTTTTGCACGAGGGTCAATACCAACTTCAAGAATAGTTTCTGTACCACCACCAGGAGAACCAACTTTACGAGCACAGATTTCCTCGGTTGCAAGAAGATGTCCACCAATAATCTGAGCTTTTTTACCACGAAGAACAATATTCTTCATAGCAGTAATATTTGAATTTACAATTGAATCCGAAACAATTACGTTTTCTTCTACTTCGACAGTTGTATCGTTTATGAACTTAGCCCACAAAGATTTTCCAGCCCTGATAAAGCCTTCGCCCTTGCCAAATACACCCTGGCGGACAATAATGTTTCCGGTTGCTTCAAGAATTGATTTATCAACGATTCCGTTAACTTCGATATTTGTAGCTTCAACCTTGTAGCCTTCTTCAACGGAGCCCTTAATAACAACTGTACCAACAAATTTAATATCACCGGTTTTAACATTAACAGCATCAAGAACTTTAATTGGCTCAACAGTAATCTTACCGTTTACGAGCATAACTTCACCATCTATAGAAGCTTTGATTGTTACGCCGTCACGGTCAAAGTGTACGTTTTCACCAAGCTGAACCTGAATATCTTTTCCGTTCTTTGCTTCGAGGTAGCGTCCAAAAATTGTTTTACCACCCTTACCTCTTTCCGGCTGCATCTTTGTAGCAAGAGGCTGTTCTGCAATAACGTTCTGAATCTGATTGAGTTCCTTGTAGTTGATCTGTCCTGTTTCTGAAACCTTTGCCTTAAGACGTTTAGGATCTGTTTCAAAATTGTAAAGAAGATATGCGTCTTTTCCGTCAACAGGAAGAATTGCACTTGCAACTTCGAAAGGAATATTATAAACAGGATTATCTACAAACTCATTAATCTTAGCTTCATCGTAACACTGCTCAATAACACCCTGGGCACTTAGAGCGCGTTTAATTGAATCTGGAGAAGCTTCGGCACCACTCAAAGCAGGCTGGGTTACAATGATAGAAGCCTTCATTTCGTCCTTTGTACATTCTACAGAAATAAGAACGTCGCCGGCTGGAACATGCTTATAGGCACCAACTATGCAGTATTCATTATCTGTTCCCTGCTTAACAAATTTCTTAACAAGTGATTCGTCAACTTCGAGTGTATCAGGACGGTTGATTTCCTGCATAACATCTTTGAATTCGACAGGGGCTCCTTTGCCAACCGGAGGAATAACCTTGAGCATAATGTCTGATGAAAAATGATGTACGTAAAAAAGACCGTCTCTGTCTTTGATAATCTCTTCTTCTTCTGCACCGTCTTCTGCAAAAAGTCCATCCGAAGCGAGTTTTCGAACTTTTTTGATTGTTGAAGGATCCTGATAAATGCGAAGCTTCCAGGGCTTTTTACCCATTCCTAAAAATCCATCGCTTCCACGCTCTATGATTTCGTATTGCAAAGCCGAAACCTTTGCATCAAGCTGGACTGCTGCGTCCTGCAAGGCTTCATCAATTGTGTCGGCGTGTACTTCTACAGAATGAAGCTCCTTGTCCTGTTCGAGACGCTTTCGCATTTCTTCACGGATTACATCAAGAGTTACCATTTATTAAATGATTCCCTTTCTGAGGTTTGTAAGTTTTGCTCTCAGACGCAAGTTAGCTTTTGTATGAAGCTGTGAAATACGAGATTCACTAACTTCAAGAACTTCACCAATTTCTTTGAAAGTTAAATCTTCATGATAGTAAAGTACAATTACCATTTTTTCTTTTTCTGGTAATTCGCTGATAGCCTGTGCAATTACTTTTCGAATTTCTTCGCGTTCTGCAATTACATCAGGATTAAGACTTGCAGGAGATTCAATATTGTTTCCAATTGACATGTTGTCGTTGTCATCACCTGCGTACCAAACATCATTAAGAGAAAGAATACTTGTTCCCGAAACTTTCATAATTGTTCGGTGGTATTCTTCTTCTGTCATATTAAGAGATTCTGCAATTTCTGCATCCGAAGCCGGACGTCCAAGACGCGATTCAAGAGAAACAATTGCATCTTCTATTTCGCGAGATTTTTGTCTTACAGAACGAGGAACCCAGTCCATTTGTCTGAGCTCATCAAAGATTGCACCACGTATACGAGTAACAGCATAAGTCTTGAACTTTACATTTTTAGATGTATCATACTTGCTAATGGCATCGAGCAGACCAAACTGACCGTAACCAACAAGGTCATCAAACTCAACGCTGTTAGGCATACCTACCGCAACCTTTCCGGCAACGTATTTTACCAGAGGCATATACTGACGTATGAACTTGTCTCTTATTGCTGGAGATTTTGTTTTTTTGTATTCATTCCAAAGATCGTCTTCTTCCTGTTCATCGTTAATCGGCATAATTTTTCATCCTTTACGTTTCTTCTGCTAATATTGAACTAATTGCCTTCGCCATAAGCGATGCATCCTTTATTTCACCATTACCAACATCTGAACTGGTATAATTAGTTGCACTGTGAACAAACTTTGCTTCATCTGATTCTGAAATAACAACTGTATCATCTTCTGAATCAGGAGAGTCAGATTTGATTTTAAAATCAGACATGTCTGGAAGTACATCAAGTTCACTTCCCTTTTCTTTTTGCTGCTGAACAATTGCTTCACGTCTTTCTTCAGCTTCTGTTGGAGTTTCAGACTCATTACCCGAAAAATTACTTACAGTTTCAAGATTTCTGATTGGAACAAACTCATCTTTTGGAACAATCTTTTCTGGAGCTGCTTCCTCTGAAGCTCCCGAAGAATTGTAATCAGACTCGTTAAGCATCTGATGATTTTCACCTACATCATATCTGTTAGGATTTGAACTTGGTTCAAGAGGTTCGTCCTGAATAACAATATCAACGTTCTGTCCAACAGTCCTTTTTTCTGATGAAGGAACAAAACCTGCGGAGTTATCTGCAGTTTCAGTGCTTGCTGTTTCAACAGAAAGGAACTTTTCAAAAATAAAAGTAATGCCAAAGCCTAAAAGACCAAACACAAGGGCAAATATTAATGCCAGCAAGAGAATATGACCAATACCTGATTTTGAAAAGAAACCTGATATAAGAGATAAAACGAAACCGGCTGCGGCACATATAGCAACTGACTTTATGTTTTTCATTTTACCTCCCATTTAAACTTATTTAACAATTATACACTATATTGTCAAAAAAATACAGTTTTTTTTAATATTTTGACTTTTTACCAAGGAACTTCTTAATAAAGCTTGAAACACCTTCGTTATATTCCGGTTCAGTCTTTTCAATTTTTCCAACAATATGTTTAAGACATACAGCCGGCTTAGATGTTGGATTAACAACAATAAACGGCTTCTGTCGTATAACGCTTGCCTGAACAACAGGATCTTCGTAAACAAAGCCAAGATATTCAACCTTGTATCCAAGGAACTGACCAACAATTGTAATAATACGCTCAGAAATACGTTTACCTTCGTCGGCAGAATGAACGCGGTTTACAATAAGCTTAATGTCTACATTGTGGTCTACAATTTCTGTTGTGATGATTTTGATAATTCCGTATGCATCTGTAATTGCAGTAGGCTCCGGAGTTGTTACTACAAATACTTCATCAGCGGCTGCTACAAACTGGAGAACATTGTTTGCAATACCAGCACCTGTATCTATGATGATAATATCTGCATTTCCAAGAGAAGCAAATTGAGTTGCAAAATAATCAAGTTCATCAACACTAAGGTTTGCAATTTTAGAAAAACCGTTGGCACCCGCAATAAACTTAATTCCAAACTCGGTGTCCATAACAATTTCTTTCATTGTCTTCTTTTTGTTGATTACATGCATCATGTTATACTGAGGAACAATATTCAAAAGAACGTTTACGTTTGCCATTCCCAGATCCCCATCAATCAGGATAACTTTTTTTCCAAGCTGGGCATAAGCAATTGCCATGTTTACAGCAAAGTTAGTTTTTCCTACACCACCCTTACCGCTTGTAATTGCAATAATGCGGGTGTTGTGATCTTTTTTAATCTGTGGAGTTTTTACAACACCCTGATCTTCTGTAGAATCAATTACCGGAGGAGTTCCAATATCGTCTTTCATCAATTCTCTTAATTCTTCTGCCTGTTCTTCCATAATTACTGTTCTCCAAATTTATTTTCTATATGAACTCTATCAATATTAAAGCCATTTAAATTTTTAAGGATGTCTATAACATCTGCCTTGCGTATATTTCTAGGAACGCGCTGTCCGTCTGTGATGTATGAAATTGCTTTTCGTCTGTCCCACAAAACACTTATGATATTTCCAAGCTGTTTTGATTCATCGCATTTAGTAACAATTACCGATTCATAACCAAGCGGTTCATAGTTTCTGAATATTGTCTGTAAATCACTTGCTTTAGTAGATGCCGAAACAGAAAGATAAACATCTGGATTCATATTTACATCAAGTACGTTTTTCATCATGCCAATATGAGTTGCATCATTAGGACTGTAACCGCCTGTATCTACAAAAATGTAATCTGTGTGATCTTTGTATTCTTCGTAAATTTCTTTTACATCATCTGCAGTTTCTGCTTTTAAAACTTTTTGATCCATTACTTCACAGTAACGTCCGAGCTGCTCCAAAGCACCAACACGCATAGAGTCAATTGTAAAAATACAAAGTTTTGGTCGAGGAATATTTTTTGCTTTTGCATCAAGAATTGTATTAGCGGCAAGCTTTGCAAGTGTTGTAGTTTTTCCTACTCCTGTTGGTCCAATAATTATAACTACGTGAGGAGGTCTGAATGGTTTTTCCTGAGAAATCTGAATAGACTCTCCAATCCAGTCTACAACATAACGTTCAACAAGATTAAAATCATCAAGTTCATCAAGAGAAAATTGAGCTCTGATTTTTTCTTCAATCATTCGAATATATGACATTGTAAATTCATTCTGCTCTAGAAGTTCTTCAATGCGTTTTATTGTTTCATGCATTTCACCACTTGAAGAAACAATTGTTGAATTGATTGAATTAATCTGTTTATTCATCTCATCCATTTTCGTGGCAAGAGATGAAAGAGCACTATTAACTAATGTAGCATTTTGAGCCTGAAGAATTGCCTGTCTGTTTTTTTCTAATTTTTCTTCTTCCGACTCTCGGCTGTAATCTGAGTATGATGAATTGTCGTAAGCTTTTTTGTGATTTACAACGTATGAAACAACCTGAACTTCTTTTTGTTTAAGTCCAAGAAAACCACATGACTTAAAAACAGATTCACGGTTTTTAATTTCAAAGTCGTCTCCATACATTTCCTGAAGCTTACGTTTACATTCGGCAAGAGTAGCACCTTGTATTGTTTGAATTGTTCCACTTGCTAATGACATTTTTTATATAACCTCATCCTTATCATCAATTTTATCAATTACTTCAATAAGCACATGCTTTCCGGCAGCCATAACTTCCATATCGGAAAGAACTATAATTCCAGGCATTTCTCGTTCTGTAGAAGATTTTACTAAAGGACGTACAGACTGTGTACAAAGAATTATAGGCTGATATCCTTTTTCTGTTACACGTGCAAGACATTCACTTACAGCTCCAATCCATTTTCTTCGGTCTACAGGGTCCAATGCAACCTGAGCTTTAGAACCGTCAGGAGGATAAACAGCATTTGTCTGAAGCATAGTTGTAAAGCCTTCTGAAAGCTGTATTACTCTAAGACGGTGATCGCCAGAATCTGCATATTGCAAACAAATCTGAAGTCCAAGTGCTTCGCGAACTTTTTCTGTAAGGTCACGCGGATCCTTAGAAATTGCAGCATAATTTGCAAGTGTTTCCAGAATTGTAATAATGTCTCGTATAGAAACATTTTCTTCCAGAAGATTTTGGAGAACCTTTTGAATCTGACCGTAGGTGAACTTTGCGGTTTCCATAACTTCGGTAACAAGCACAGGATTTTTTTCTTTTACAGTTTCCATGATTGCAGAAACTTCCTGACGGCCAAGCATCTTTGCAGCGTTTGCTCTGATTAATTCTGTAATGTGGGTTGCTATAATTGTTGGTGGGTCTACAACTACATAACCCGCTTCTTCTGCTTCTGCACGATCTTCTTCAGGCAGCCAGATTGCATCCATACCAAAAGTCGGATCCTTTGTTTTTTCACCTTTAAGCGGATGGATTACAGTGCCGTTATCCATACACATATAATATCCAAGTCGGATTTCTGCGTGGCCAGCTTCTATACCTTTAATCTTAAAGCTGTATTCATTTGGTGGCAGAGTCATGTTATCCTGAATATGGATTTTTGGAATTACAAATCCCATATCAAGCTTTGCTTCGTTTCTAATACGAGTGATGCGTTCCAAAAGCTCAGCACCTTTTTCTTTACTAACAAGCGGTATAAGTGCATAACCAAGTTCAAGAGAAAGATTATCAATAAGCGAGATTTTATCCTGATCAGGCGAAGCAGCACCCTGCTGATTTGTACTTTTGGCCTGCTCTTCTTTTTGTTTTTGAATCTGTTTTTCTTTTGTCTGCTTTTTGGACAAACGGTAGCCAATAAAAATGAATACTCCACCAACAGGTAAAAGTAAAAATTGGGTACCGGCTCGTAAAGCAAGACCAGTGATAATTAAGATTATACCAACAATGATGTAAGTATATCCGTCTCTTGTAAAATCACTTTTAATCTGGTCGCCAAGCTCTTCGTCTGATTTAGTACCAGTTACGAGCAAACCTGTTGCAAAAGAAATGATGATTGCAGGCAGCTGGGACATTAAACCGTCACCAATAGTTAAAATGGAATAAGTTTTAAGGGCATCAGGAAAGCTCATTCCATTAAAACTCATTCCAACAATAAAGCCACCAATTAAGTTTACAACAGTAATGAAAATACCGGCCTTTACGTTTCCAGAAACAAACTTAGAGGAACCATCCATGTTAGAATAAAAGTCTATTTCCTTACGGATTGCATCTTTAAGACGCATAGCTTCTTCATCACTAATCATGCCGCTGTTAAGACGGTTATCAACATCAAAAAACTTCTGACTCATTGAGTCCAAAGAGAATCGTGCAGCAACTTCAGAAACTCGTCCGGCACCTTTTGTAACTACAAGAATCTGAACGACAATAAGAATAATAAAGATTACAAAACCAATAACAATATTATTTCCAGCAACAATATTTGCAAACGCCTGAACCATTGCACTTTGTTCATTTGATATACCATTGGCAACAGCTTTTGCGCTAAGGATAAGTCTTGTAGATGCAATATTAATTCCAAGTCCAAACATTGTCTGAACAAGAATAATTCGCGGGAAGGTCTGGAAATCAGAAGCTCGAGGTGTAGAAAGAACTGCGAGCATAATGATTACCGAGAATGCAAGATTTAAAATCATGCACAAGTCTATGAGAATTTTTGGAATAGGAATAAAAAGGAGAAAAATAACAAGAACAATAGCAACAGCAACATAATTGTGCTGTATTAAATTCATTACTCTTCCACGACTTTCGTTTGCCATCAGTCCCCACCCAGCAATCTACTATCTTTGTTTATTGCGAAATTTTTCCAAATGCGAATATACTTCTGCTATGATGCCAATATATCCACTAGGTATTATAGCACCAATTTGTACATCTGTATATAGTCCACGCGCAAGTGGCCTATCTTCTCTTATAGGAATGTTGTTATCCCTGGCTAACTGTTTAATGTATAACGCTGTCTGATCTTCACCTTTTGCAGTTACAACAGGTGCTTCATTTTTTTCTTCATCATACTTTAATACAACAGCAAAATGCGTAGGGTTTGTAATTACAACATCTGCTTCTGCAACAGCCTTTGGAATGTTCTGTGCTAAAAGCTGACGCTGCATCTGCTGAAGACGTCCCTTTACTTCAGGGTCACCTTCCAACTCTTTGTATTCCTGCTTAACTTCCTGCTTTGTCATTTTCATGCTTTCGCGGTGTTCACGACGCTGCACAAAATAATCAGGAATAGAAAGCAGTAAAAATAAAACGGCAACAATAACAAGAATCTGAGAAGCTATTGAAGCAATTTTTCCTACTGCTGTAAGAATCTGTCCGTTGCTTACAATTTCTATAAGAGTAAAAATATTTTGTTTTATAATCAGATAGCCAATAATTATAATTATAAAAACTTTAAGAAATGACTTTGCAATATTAAAAAGCCCTTTTCCAGAAAAAAGTGTTTTTCTAAAATACTCTCCAAACTTTGGTGTAATCTTACTGAAGTTTGGTTCAAGAGGTTTTGTAGAAAAAATAAAGCCTTTGTTTTGAACGATATTTGAAACAAGAGCGGCAACAACTGCAACAGCTCCAACAGGTAAAAGCATCTTTAAATAATTAACAAGAAAGGCAGACATTAAATTAGCATCTGTAACATCAGGATTATTTGCTTTTGAAAAATAGAAAACAAAAATATTAATACACTGCGACAAAATCCATTTGCCTAAAAAGATGAGGACAACAACGCCTAAAAGCAATATGAGGGCACTTGAAATATCCTGGCTTTTTGCAACACGGCCTTCTTTGCGGGCCTGTTCAAGCCTGTGTTCCGACGGTTCTTCGGTTCTGCCTTCATCTTCGGCTGCCATTTATTTTACCTGCCCTCCTATTCCTAAAAATAAATCTTCCAATGCCTTGAAGCCTCCTGCAAAGGAGCGGATAAAAAAGTCTGTGATTGACGGAAGCATAAACATGATGAGCATGAAGGAAACAAGAATCATAATTGGAAATCCTTCTGACAGAAGGTTCATCTGTGGAGCTGCTTTTGAAAGAAGTCCTGTACAGATTGTAATGAGCATGAGTGTTCCCATAATTGGAAGTGCAATTATAAGAGCATCTGCAAATAATTTTGAAAGACCTTTAAGCATAAAGGTAACAAGTGTCTGTTGATATGTTGCAATTGAAATTGCTGTAAGGGTTTTAAAGCTTGCTGTAAGGCCTCCAAGAAAAAGCCTTTGGAACCACTGATTTTGCATAAAAACAAGCATAGCAATAAAGTTGAAAAACTGTCCCATAAGAGGATTTTCAACCTGTGCCATTGCATCATAAGTACTTGCAGCACTAAAACCCATTTGAAAAGCAGTAAACTGACCGGCAGTACTAAACGCAGCAAAAATGATTGTTATATAAAAACCAATGATTACGCCAATGAAAGCTTCTCCAATTACAAGAAAAATAAAATAAAGAGAGAAAGCTCCATCTGTTCCTAAAAAATGATTATATGCAGAAAGATCGGCAGTTCCAGAAAGGAAAAAAGCCATATATCCTGCAAATGCTAATTTAGCAATACGCGAAACGGCTCTTGTAGAAAAAAGCGGCAGCGTCATAATAAGAGCCATGCATCTTGCGAAGACCAGAAGATATACAGGAGCTTTTGAAAGAATATAATCTATCACTTTCAAAATCCTCCTTTATTTTGCAAAATCCGGAATTCTGTTAAAAAGAGCGACGGTGTATTCACTCAAGTTTGAAAAGATAAATCCGCCGAGCAAAGCGACCATCAGAATAATAACTATAAGCTTTGGAAGAAAAGTAAGAGTCTGTTCCTGAATAGAAGTAACAGCCTGCAAAATTGCAACAATCAAACCTACAATAAGAGCAAGTCCCAGAATTGGTGCGATTATTGTGATTATCTGTGTTACTGCGCCTCGCATTAAAGAAACAACTTCGCCAATAGTCATTACAACCTCACCTTATTACCTGATTACCGAAATAAAGAGCTGATTTGTTAAAAGTCCCCAACCGTCTACAAGAACAAAAAGAATGAGCTTGAACGGCATGGAAATTTGAACAGGAGGCAGCATCATCATACCCATTGCCATAAGAATACTGGCAACGACCATATCTATAATAATAAACGGAATATACAGTAAAACGCCTATCTTAAAAGCAACTGTAAGCTCATGAAGAATGTATGAAGGTACAAGAATATATGTTGGTACATCTGCAGGAGTCTGTGGCTTATCAAGGCCCGACATATTCATAAACATTTTAATATAAG
This sequence comes from Treponema sp., assembly GCA_045224915.1. Lineage (GTDB taxonomy): Bacteria > Spirochaetota > Spirochaetia > Treponematales > Treponemataceae > Treponema_D. Next base: position 6,103 of record JBGVAV010000157.1, on the reverse strand, counting down.
ATGTATCATCTGACATTTGAGTAAACATAAATTCGCGGATTGGTGCTTCGGCTTCTTTGTAGGCCTGCTCCAAACTAATTTGTCCGTCAGAAAGCGGCTTGAAAGAATTGTTATACATTCTTGTAAAGGTTGGCCACATTATAAACAAAGTCATAAAGGCTGCAATGCCGTTTAAGATTGCTGTTGGCGGAACCTGCTGCAAAGAAAGTGCTCGTTTAATAAAATCAAGAACAATTGAAAAACGAAGGAAGCATGTTACAAGCAGAAGAATGCTTGGCGCAATTGTAAGGATCGTCAATAAAAGAAGCAGTCTTACAGAAAATGCAACTTCCTGTCCGCTTTGAGGTTCTGTAATTTGAATTGCAACATTAGGTATTTGAACAGGACGAATATTTTCATTCATCTGTGTTGTGCCTTGAGCAGAGCCTTCAGGAAAATTCTGATTCTGCTGACTTTGAGCAAACAAGCCTGAAACACTTATGAGGAGAAGCAAAAATACAAAAAATAACTTTTTAAGATTCTTCATTTTGATTTTCTGTTTCTCCAGAATTACTTGTCATATTTTCAACAGCCTGTTCCGATTCGCTGTAAATATTCTGATTTCCTCTTGAGCTGTTTGGCATAAACATTTCAAGAACATCACTAAAGTTCATTGGCTTTTTAGTATTTTGTTTTTTATCAAAATTCAAATTGAGCGCAGAAATCATTTCTTTGTCTGTAATTTCTGCAATAAGATTTATGTTGCTGTCTGTTACTCCAAGCATAAAGCATCGGTCAACAAGAGTAACAATTTCTACAGATTTTCCAGGTGCAAAATTTAAAGATGAAACACGACGCATAAAATCATCGCTGCTTTGTACGTTGTTATTTCTTTTTTTGATGAATCTTAAAATTGCGTAAAGGCCTGCAATTACAAGAACAAGAACAACAATCATTTTAATTATCATTCCTGCAGTTGATGGAGCTTTGTAATTAGAAGAAGCTGCAGTTTGTCCTGTTGCCGAGGTTGTATCTGAAAAATAATTTACATCATTTTCAAAAGCAGAATTTACAGTAGTCTGTGCAGATGAATTTTTATTAGCATCATCTGAAGTAGTTTGAGAAAAAACAATATTGTTAAACAATAATAAAAGAGAGACTACAAAAAGAGTTTTTATATTTTTCACCAATTTCCCCACCCTAAAAAATCGGTTTTAGTTTAGATCATTTACCCTTTCCATAGGAGAAAGAATTTCAGTTACACGAACACCAAAGTTTTCATCGATAACTACAACTTCTCCCTTGGCAATCTGCTTATGGTTTACAAGAATGTCTACAGGTTCACCGGCAAGCTTATCAAGCTCGATGATTGTACCTTCACCCATTCCAAGGATATCTTTGATAGAACGTTTTGTGCGTCCAAGTTCTACGGTCATTTCCATGAATACGTCCATGATAAGACCGATATTTCCCTGTTCGCCGGAATTCATTCCAGAAGCAAGATTTGGGAACTGCAAAGACTGAACGTTTGGAACATTCATTCCCATATTTACGCCCATATTAGCTGGCATTTGCATACCGCCCATTGCTCCCATTCCCATATTCATATTCTGCTGCATTCCGCCCATTCCCATGTTTGGCATTCCCATATTCTGCTGCATTCCACCACCCATAGTCATGTTAGGCATTCCACCCATAGGAGCGGCTCCACCCATTGCTGCTCCACCAAGACCAAGCTGACCTGCAGGATCTGCACCAAGTCCCATGCCGTTTAATGCATCCATTCCAAGACTTGCCATAGAATCATCACCACCGGCAGCAGCTGCACCGCCACCAAGAGCATTAGAAATCTTTTCTGCAGCATCACCGCTTAGACATTCCCAAAGCGTATAAGCTTTTCCATCAAGAGTAAGAGGATAGCTTGTAAGAACAAAGTCACCCTGAGGGAACATGATCATAGCTTTTGATTCATTTACACTTTCTGGAGTTGCATAAGTAATACCAGGAATCTTTGAATCAAGCTGATTTATCTGTGCACTTACATGAGTTGCAACAATTTCTGAAACAACAGAAAGAACCATGTCGTCAACTTCTGTTGCTTCTTCATTATTTACAAGTGCAAAAAGCTTAAGAGAGAAATCTGTTGAAAGAATGTAAAGGTGACTTCCCTTAATTCCTTCGTTATAGTCGGCATTAATTCCAACTACTACTTCCGGAAGACGAGCAAGCACCTTGTCTCTGCTTGAAAGCTCTACAACAGGATTTTCTACAACAAAGTTATTTCCTGTGTATTTATTAATATTCTCTTCGAGTTTTGGCTTTAAATCTTCTGCCAGCTGCTGAAGAGTTGGTATATCAATATGATAGCTTGGTCCATTGCCTACATGTCCGGATGAATTTAATCCGTCTACTGCAACGCCAGAAAGCAAAGCATCAATTTCATCTTGTGAGATAGCACCATCACTCATACGATTCGTCTCCTTCTACGGAAAGCTCTTCGAATTCTTCGGCATCATCGCCGTCTTCGATCTTTCCTGTTATCTGTACAGCCATTTTTTTACCGACAACACCAGGCTGACAGTAAAACTTTTTCTTATTTCCTACACTAAGGGTGAGCGGATCGCCCACTTTTATACTTGAAAGACGTACAACATCACCGCAGCGCAGCGAAAGTACATCTCTGATTGGCAGATTGATTGTTCCAATTTCTGCCACAATATCCATATCAACAGAAGAAATCTGACCTTTGATAGTTCCAAGGTACTGTGTTGTTGAACTTCTTCTTACACTAGAGAACCAGAACTGTGTAGAAAGTTTTGATACAATTGGCTCAATAGTAAGATAAGGAATACAGAAGTTCATCATTCCTTCTTCATCACCAACCTTTGTGTCGAGTGTTACTAAAACGACCATTTCTGTTGGTGGTACGATTTGTGCAAACTGCGGATTAGTTTCAATCTGAGCAAAACGTGGACGCAAATCAATTACCTGAGTCCAGGCTTCACGCATATTTGCAAGAATACGTACAATTACACCTTCCATTACTTCCTGTTCGATATCTGTAAGGTCTCGGTTTTTGTTGCTTGAAGTAGCACCGCGTCCACCAAACAGACGGTCAATCATACAGAAAGTAATTGCAGGGTCAATTTCAAGAACCGCACTCCCCTTGAGCGGATCCATATTAATAATTGCAAGAGTTGTTGGAGTTGGAATTGAACGAATAAATTCCTCGTAAGTAAGTTCATCTACAGATGCAACGTGTACATGAACAAGTGAACGCAGCTGAGCAGAAAGACTTGTTGTTGTTAAACGCGCAAAGGTCTCATGCATGTTTGAGACCGTACGAAGCTGTTCCTTTGAGAATTTTGAAGGACGCTTAAAGTCGTAAATTTTAATTTTGCGGGTACTATTGACCGGTTTAAATTCATCAGTATCGGTATCGCCCGAACTGATGGCATTTAATAACTGGTCAATCTCGTCCTGTGACAGAACCTCGTTCATTCACAATCCACCTTTTTATTTAGTTTTGCTCAATTACATCTAACTGGTCAAAACTTATATCTCGGATTTTAGAGCTGGAAAGAACTTTATCGTTGATTCCATTTCTAATTTCCATTTTTAATTTTTCTTCATTATTTGAGTTTTTAAGCTCAGCAGCAGTTTTACCACGGAAATAGCGGCGCAAGAAGTCCTTGAGCTCTACAGAACGAGCTGTAATTTCTGTGGAAGTTGCTTTATCATCTTTTTTATAGCCAAGAAATACGTTTACACGAACAGTTGCAGCATTTTCATCGCATGTTGTTGTCTGAATAACACCAATTGATTTATACCAGTCATAAAGCTCTCGCTGTCCCTGATATTCTTCTGCACTGACGTTTGGATTATATGCATTTTTAGCACTGTTTTTGCTAACGATTTTTACTGTTACAAATACTACTACTACAATTACAATAATTGCAGCGACAGCGATAATAATCCATTTTAACAAGCCGGAAAAAAGGTTTCCAAGGCCCTTCTTTTTGGCAGGAGCTGCAGCACCACCGCCGTCGTCAAGGTTTAAATCTTCTTCATCTGCCATTTTCCCCTCCAGCAAATTTAAATAATACTAACATTAAAAATGTCCTTCGTCTAGAATTATTATATCTACACGTCTATTATAGGCACGACCTTCGGCCGTATCATTCGAAAATTTTGGTCTTGTATCGGAATATCCGGCTACAGAAAATTTATTCTCGTCTACTCCATAATCGGCTAAATAATGAAGAACATTAACAGCTCTTGTAGCAGAAAGTTCCCAATTGCTAGGAAATTTTGATTCTGCAGTAACCGGAGTATTATCTGTATGACCTTCTATTCTAAAACGCCTGTCTGAAACTTCTGATGAACGGAAGAATTCAGAAAGTCTAAGCAAGGTTTCGCGAGTCTCGTTTATATTTAAGTCTGCGCTGCCCTCTTCAAAGAAATTATCTGAAAGAAGTGTAATAACAAGACCGCGTTCATCACTTGTAATTGTAATTTTATTTGATTTTACATCTGGAGCAAAAAGACTTACTGCCTTTTTCTTTGCAAGTCCAAGAGATTTACCTTTTTCCAAAGAAGGAAGAGAGTTGATGTTATTTCCTAAATCAGAAAGTCTACCTGCAGACAATGACATACCACCAGATGTAGATTCTGTTTCCTGCATCTGTAAGCTCTGTGTAATAGTAGCAAGCTGCGTAACGTCAACCTCAGAAGGGTTATACAACATTACGAAGAAGCAGAGCATTAATGTAATCATGTCACCATAAGTACCTTGCCACGCGGTCGACGGTTTCTCTGGTTCCTTTGCTTTCTTTCCCATCTACTTTCCCTAATTAATCCTTAAGAACATCGGCTTCAATAGCCTTTCTTGTTGCAGGATCCAAATATGTAAGAAGTTTCTGTGCCATAATACGTGGGTTTTCACCAGCCTGAATAGCAAGAACTCCTTCAATAATCATTTCTTTTGTGCGCATTTCCTGCTGGTTATGAGCAAGAAGCTTACTTGCAAAAGGAGCAATAAGCCAGTTGGCCATCATGGAACCGTAAAGTGTTGTAATCAAAGCAACGGCCATGTTAGGACCAAGAGAAGATTTATCTTCGAGGTTTCGAAGCATACCAATAAGACCTACTACAGTACCCATCATACCAAAACCAGGAGCAAAACCGGCCCAAACGTTTACTACACCAATCCATTCCATATGGCGGGCTTCCGTCTGGTTCATTTCATTTTCCATGATTGCACGAATGATATTTCCGTCGGTACCATCTACTACAAGGCGTAGGCCTGTTTTCATGAACGGATCATCAAGATCATCAAGACCATCTTCAAGGGCAAGAATACCTTCACGTCGGGCTTTTTCAGAAAGTGCCTGCATGTTCACAACAATATTCTTTTCACCAAAATCAGGAACCTTAAAGGCTCGTCCCATAATCTTAAAAAGACCAAGAGCTTTCTTAATAGGAGATGCAATGAACATCGCAAAGTAAGAACCACCAATGGTCATAGCCATAGAAGGAACGTCGATGATACCCATAAGGGAACCACCGGATGTCATTACAGACATGACAATCATGGCTGCACCACCAACAATACCAATTATTGTAGCTATATCCATTACAAGACCTCTTGCTTATCGATTCCGATTTGTCTGCGATATTCTATGATTTTCTGGATAACTTCTTGGGGGGAATTTCGAACAATGATTTTACGTCCCGACAACATTGTTAATGTTAAATCAGGATTTGATTCCATAGCTTCGATCATGTGCGGATTCACCCAAAAAATTTTCCCATCTAACCGCAATAAATCTATCATTTTTAATTTTCCAATAATGACGGTTTTACGTCAAGTATTCTCTTTAAAATATTCCTAAAATATTTAAAGTTATTATAATTATAAACGAATTTTTTTATATTTCAAGAAAAAAAATTAGTTTTAAAGAAAAAAAATATGCTTCCGGTCGGTAGTGTATTTGAAAAAAAACGGAGGGGAAAGTCTTCCCCTGTCTCCAGCCCTTGAACTGCCCCCCAAAAGTTAGACACTTTTGGAGGTTAGAAAATGGGATTTACATGCCAGTACCCGATTGACTTAAGGGTAAAAGTT
>JBGVAV010000156.1:0-5107 GCA_045224915.1 Treponema sp. | reverse complement strand
TCTCCATTTTTCCATAATCTTCAGGCCTTCATCAATATCATCGCCGAGAACTTCCTGGATTTTTTCAAACTTCTTTTTGGAATGCATTATATCAAGCACTCGTAATAATTCTTTTTTGCCGTATTTTTGAATGAACAGTGCCATTACCCTTATGGCGTTTGTTTCTTTCCCAAGTGAGTAAAATCCTTTTTTGCAATCATAAAGTTCGTTACATTCATAGCAGCCATCCAAACCTTTTTGTTTACAGCAGGCTGTGTTAGGACAAATGCCATCTGGCGAGCAGGTTGCAAAGGAACAGGTGTTATAAATTGTTCTGCACGAACCGCACCATTCGGTAAGAAAACAGTGTCCGCATGAAAGGCCGCAATATGCAATCTGGTCTACGCCTTTTTTTGCCTGCTGGCACAGCTTATTTTTGATTCGCCTCATTGCTTCTACGTGCATTATCCAGTGGCGGGAAAATGGCATTTGAATCAGGCCTTTTATATTTTTTCCACACCAGAAATCGATAAGCCAGACGGAGCTTTCATCGGGACTTACACAATTGGTGGCGACAAGTCGTGCTTTATCTTCGTCGGTGAAGTTCTTTTTTAAGTCTGCAAATGTGAGATTTTTTAAAAGTTCATTTGTTGAATCCATCACGGCTTTGCAATAATCATACGTGGCTTTGATATCCAGCTGCTTTGAAAAATCAATCATTTTATCTGCGGTGAGTTCGTTGCCTGTTGTGATGATTTTCGCATTTGTTTTTTCAAGCCAGCCATCTGTAAAAAGAATCTGTTCATCCTTCAAAATCAAGGAGTGCGCAACAATATCTTCAATGCGGAATGTATGCCAGAGCGACCAGGCAAGAGTTGTGTGATGACTCCCTTCTCCATCCCCAAACGGCAGCTGGTAAAATGCTTCCAGCGGAAAAGTTTTTACGATAGAAGTTATCTGCTCAAACAGTTCGGCACGCAGTTCAAGAAGAACTTTTATTCCTTCATCAAAAGTCGCCTCTTTAGAAATCAGAGTCTGCATTTGTTTGTTTTTATCTGACCAGGATTTGTTCATTTTTTTTCCGATTGTTTCTATATCAATTTTACATAATCCCGTTTAGCATAAAAGATTCGCATAATTGAAACTAATTTTTTATCATCATCAATTAAATAAAGTGCAATGTAATTTTTCTTGAATAAAAAACGATGATAACCTTCTGATTGCAGAAATAAATCCTTACTCAATGGATACATATATGGATTATCTGCAATGTTATCTTTTTCTTTCAAAAACTCTTCAAGTAAAGAATCTGCAGCTTTTGGATTACAAAGTTTATCTGTAAAATAAGTAATTATTTCAGATAAATCCTGCTCCGCTTTTTCCATGATTCTGACATTATAAGCCATGGCTTTTCCTTATTCTTGCTACTGCATCTTCGACAGAAGAATACTTTCCGTTTTTCATATCCTGTTTAGCTTCTTCAAGTTTTCCGTATACATTTGCAAGAAAAAGATTTTTCTCGTATGTTTCCATACTCATAAGAACCATATCACCATAACCATTTTTTGTTACGAAAATAGGTTCTTCTTCTTCATGACAAAGTGTAGAAATTGCAGTTGTGTTTTTCAAATCCCTGATAGGAACGATTCTTGGCATTTGTTTCTCCTTGTGGGATTATTTTACCACGGAGAATAATGTTTTGTCTAGGAAAAAAGATAACCTGACCTGATTAAAAACCTAACAATATTCTAATATAATTGTCTTAAGTAATATCTTAATTGTCAAGTTTTATTTTATTTATTTCCTGTCCGAATATAATGTCCTTCCTGGATTGCGGCAATGGTGGCTATTGTGCAGACGACTGGAGGATTCTGATACCGGTAATTATATTAGCCATGGCTTTTTATTCTTCAAACTCAAAAACAGGCATATCGTCTGGAAGGAAAATCAAAAACTTTTGATAGGCCTTTATCCATTCGCCACTTTCAACCCACATAGGAGAGGTTGTCAAAACATAAAACCATCTTCCTGATTTTTTATTCTGCACATCATTTTTGAGGACTGCCAGGACTGTTACTTTCATTCCGCCTTCGTGATTCAGCGTCCTGTATTTTACTTGTGATGAATAATCTTTTTGGGTTCGTAAATCTATTTCGCCCATTATTGTGAAAGAGGATTGTTCTTTGATTTTGGAATGGTCGGTAAGGGTGACTCCGTGGGCGTATAAAGAGAGAGTGAGAAAAGTGAAACAGATAAGCAGTAAAAGTTTCTTCATATGTACATAATATATATTTAGATTCTTCTTGTCATTGCTCTTTCGGAATCTTTAACAAAGCCAAATTGTTCATATAGGCCATGGGCATCTCGGGTTACAAGAAGGCCCAATAAATTTGAAAATCGATTATCAGAAACTATAGTTGAAATCAGTTTTTTACCTATTCCTTTTCCCCGATATTTTTCATCTACAATTACATCGGCAATATAAAATGTTGTGGCAAAATCTGTTATGACTCTAGCCATCCCGACAAATTTATCTTTTTCATAAGCACCAAAAACAATGGAGTTATCAATAGATTTTTTTATTTTTTCAGGCGACCTTTCTGCAGCCCAATATGACTTATGAAGAAGTTCTATTGCCTTATCAACCGGGAATTTTGATTTATCATCGCTAATAATAATTTCATTCATTTTTTTACTCCATAAGCAACACAATGCGGGGGCATATAACAACTAGTTGTACCGCAGGCAGCTTGACTGCCTGTCTGCTACGAACCTTTGTTATGTGATTTTTCATATTAGTATTAATAACTAAAAAATCCAACACTTTACTTATTATAATATTTATATTAAAAAAAGAGTTGCCACCTATAATAAAACACTATGGAATCACAAATAAAGTTATAAAATCATTAATAGAAAAGTTATGAGGTTCACATATATATTCAATACAATAGGTATAATTTTTTTCGTTAAGATTATAATCTACCGTAACATAAATTTTTTTATTATTTTTTCCTTTTACTTTTCTTCCTGATATCTTAAAATCCAAATCAACTATTGTGTAATAAATTTCTTTGTCATTAATCTTATAAATATTTCCTTTTTCAGTATAAAGCCTGTTTTCATCCGAATTTGAAGAAATTTCAAATTGCTTATTAATAATTAAATCAAAAAGTTCTTTTTTAGAATCTTTTATTCTAATTGATTTTATAAATAGATTATTTATAGTTTCAGGACAAATTATTTCTGCTTTTAAATAAAGATTTGTATCTAATGTACCAATAAAACCTCTTGTAGAAATTGGATAGAAATAAATCGTTAAGGGGAAATTACTGTCAATTTCTCGTTTTATAGGACTCCATCCTTCTATATGCTGATATACAACCTCTTTATTCTGTGTATCTAAATGATACAAATCTACTACATCTGCAAATATTACTGATGAAAAGAGTATTAATGAAAGTATTATTAATATATTTTTTTTCATTTTACCTAAATGCGCCCCAATGCGGGCGTCATAACAAATATTATACGGGTCAATATAATATTTGTAAATTGAAAATCGCGTTAGGGCATGGAGCAGCCCATCTTTTATACCATATTTGCTATTCTTGTGCAGACAATAGGACAGTAATTTTATTAGCCATGACTTCTTTTATTTTTGGGCCATTATGCGAACCATTTCTGAAACTGCATGTTTTTCGTGTTCATCTAATTTTTGAAATTGTTGAATTATCTGTTGTAACTGATAATCATCTTTTGAATTATCTTCGGGCATACAATTATCAATAAGGCATTCATAAGAAACATTAAAAAGTTTAGAAAGCTGTTTTACCACGGACAAAGGTAAATCTAAATCCATATTTTCATATTTTATGAGAGCCTGTCGGGAAATACCTAATTTTCCTGCCAAGCCTGTTTGTGTATAACGATTTTTTTCGCGAAGGATTTTTACTACAGATTCCATTAAGCTTTATCCTCTTTATCTTCGGATGCAATGCCCTCAATAAGATTTGTCACAACAGAATTAATTTGAACAGCATTCTGATTTGAAATTACAGTATGTCCAATTTCGGCTTCAAGCTCTTTACGGGCATTTCCGGCAATCCGTCCGCCACGAACAGCAGCTGATTTATTTTCATCAAATGTTGAAGGTTTTTCAACTTGTGAAATATTCTTTGTAGCAGTTTCTGCTAGCATATTCAAAATGATCTCTGTAGTTGTCATATTATCCCGCAGATTTTGCTTTGTAAGACCTTTATGTTTTTTGTAATCACGAGTTGTCATTCCAGACCATGCCTTTGTAATTTCATCTGTCAGGATTGCATATTCTATTCCTTTCTTTACACCACGATTTTCCCATTCATCTGTTAATTCTTTACGAACCTGAATTGCCTGCAAGCGCTGATTTATCCATTCGCGACTATAGCCCTTTTTGGCATAGGTTTCCAAGGCGCGGTCAATTGTTTGTTCCGGATCAATTGTTTCTTCAATACGTTCACGACCAACTTCTGCGAGCCATAATTTGAAGGGTTCTGCTTTTTTGGAAGGGATTGATTGTACAAGCCTTAATATCTGCTCTGTTGTCATACAATCTGTTTTATAGAATTTTCCATCAGAGCTTTGTAATTTCAGTTGGTTACAATTTGTAACCAACTGACTTCCTTCTTTTTTTAGACGAGTTTTTAATACTTTCCAATAATTATTTGGATCAGAACTTTCTGTCAAAACTCCCACTACATCAACAACAGAAAAATACCATTCTTCTTCCTGTTCATTCCAGGCAGTTCGAATAACTGTGTTTTCAAAAGATTTGAAAGGTTGATTCATATCTGGAATTATATGGGATATTTATTGTTTTGTCTACTAAAAAATACTATTATGTTTAATATATTATACTTATATTTATAATGCGTTAGGGATTGTAGGGGCGCGGATGAACTGAACCCAAAAAGCTAGACACTTTTTGGAGGATGTTATGCAAAGAGTATTCAGTTTTGAAACACGATTGGAAGCTGTAAGACTACATGAAGAAGAAAATCTGTCGCCAGGAGCAATCGCAAAGAAAATTGGAACTTGTCATTCTGTTGTCGAACGATGGTTGAGACTTTATAAGTACAATGGAATC
>JBGVAV010000155.1:0-37952 GCA_045224915.1 Treponema sp. | reverse complement strand
TATGACCGTCTTATCATGGACACAGATGCAGTTTCTTACTATGCAACATTCGATAACTACAAAGTAGGTACACTCCAGGGTGACTACCTTGTTGACAAGCTCGGACTTAAGAGCCGCTCAGCTTCTGACCCAGTTTACATGGAATTCTTCACTGGAGACCCAGGTGACAACAACATCAACTTCTTCTTCGGAGGAGCTATGGATGTTCTTAAACCTTACCTTGATTCTGGTGTAATCGTATGTCTTTCTGGACAGACAGCAAAAGCTCAGGCTGCTACTCTTGAATGGTCAACAGCAAGAGCTCAGGATCGTATGGAAAACCTTATTACATCTAACAAGTACAGCCCTAAGGGACAGAAACTTGATGCTGTATACTGCTCTAACGACTCTACAGCACAGGGTGTAACACAGGCTCTCATTTCTGCTGGATACACAGCTGATAACTTCCCAATCATCACTGGACAGGACTGTGATATCACATCTGTAAAGAACATGCTTAAGGGAACTCAGTCAATGTCTGTATTCAAGGATACACGTACTCTTGCTGCTCAGGTAGTTAAGATGGTTGAAGCTATCCTCAGCGGAAAAGCTGCTCCTGTAAATGATACAGAAACATACAACAACAACGTAAAAGTTGTTCCTTCATTCCTTTGTGAACCAGTATTTGGTGATGTAAACAACTACAAAGCTTTGCTCATCGATTCTGGATACTACAAAGAATCAGAACTCAAATAGTTTAATCTGACTGTTTGATTCAGGGGGGCGGCCTTTAATAATCGCCGCCCCCTTTTTATTAAAAAAGACAATTATTTTTTGAAAGAGGGATTCCAATGGCTAAGACATTATTGGAAATGAAAAGTATCACCAAGGTTTTTCCAGGTGTAAAGGCGCTTGATAACGTAAACCTTACCGTACAAGAAGGTGAGATTCACGCAATCTGTGGCGAAAACGGTGCTGGAAAATCAACTTTGATGAATGTTCTTAGTGGTATTTATCCATACGGAACATACGATGGCGACATCGTTTATGACGGCGAAATCTGTAAATTTCAGACAATTAGGGACAGTGAAGCAAAAGGTATTGTAATTATTCATCAGGAGCTTGCTCTCGTTCCTCTTTTGACAATTGGTGAAAACATGTTCCTCGGAAACGAACGGGGAAATAAAGCTAAAATAAACTGGTCCGAAACCTTTGATAAAGCCGATGAGCTTTTGAGAACTGTAGGACTTAAAGATTCGTCTAAAACACTTATTAAGGATATTGGTGTTGGTAAGCAGCAGCTTGTAGAAATTGCCAAGGCTCTTGGTAAAAACGTACGCCTGCTCATTCTTGACGAACCAACAGCTTCTTTGAATGATACAGAAGCAAAGCATCTGCTTGATCTGCTTTTGGAATTCAAGAAACAGGGAATGACTTCTATTATCATCTCCCACAAACTCAACGAAGTTTCTTACGTTGCAGACAGAATTACTGTAATCCGCGACGGACAGACAATCACAACACTTGATAAACAGAAAGATAACTTTACCGAAGATATGATTATTTCTGCCATGGTAGGTAGAAGTATTACCGACCGATTCCCTAAGCGCGAATCTCATGTTGGCGAAGTATGCTTTGAGGTTAAAGACTGGTGTGTAGATCATCCTGTATTTGATGGAATTAAGGTTTGCGACCATATCAACTTTAATCTGCGTAAAGGCGAAGTCCTGGGTATTGCAGGCCTTATGGGTGCAGGCCGAACAGAGCTTAGTATGAGTATCTTTGGTCATTCCTACGGAGCAAATATCCGCGGGCACATATATATGAACGGAAAGGAAGTATTCTTCCCAACTGTAAAATCTGCAATTAAAGCAGGCCTTGCTTACGTTACCGAAGACCGAAAGGGCAACGGTTTGATTCTGAGCGAATCAATCTGTAAGAATACAACTGCTGCAAAGCCAGAAAAAATCTCTAAGCACTACATCCTTGATTTTGATAAGGAACGCAAGTACTCAGAAGAAATGGCACAGGAAATGCACACAAAGTGTTCTTCTGTAATGGAAGATGTAGGTAACCTTTCTGGTGGAAACATGCAGAAGGTTCTTGTAGGAAAATGGCTTTTTGCTGAGCCTGATATTCTTATTCTTGATGAACCTACACGAGGTATTGATGTTGGTGCAAAGTACGAAATCTACTGTATCATCAACAAGATGGTTGCAGAAGGAAAATCTGTAATTATGATTAGTTCCGAAATGCCTGAGCTTTTGGGCATGGCCGACCGTATCTACGTTATGAACGAAGGTAAGATGATTGCCGAAATGGACGGAAAAGAAGCCACCCAGGAAAAGATCATGACAGAGATTATCAATTCCGGAAAAACATTAGACCTTAATACAGAAAATACACAGGAGTAAAAAAATGAGTGAAAACAAAGCTAAAGTTTCTAATACATTAAAAGCAGTACTCAAAAGTAACACAATGCTTTTTGTACTTGTTGGAGTAATGATTCTGTTTGAAATCTTAATCAGAATCACAGGTCATGGTTCGCTGTTTGCACCAGCTAACGTTACAAACATTATTCGTCAGAATGCTTACGTAGCAATCCTTGCAACAGGTATGCTGCTTTGTATCCTTACCGGTGGTAACATCGATTTGTCTGTTGGTTCTGTAGTAGCCCTTATTGGTGCTCTTGCAGGTGTATTTATTGTAAACTGGGGCTGGCCAATCTGGCTCGCAGTTCTTGGATGTTTAATTCTTGGTACAGCAATTGGTGCTTTCCACGGCTTCTTCATTGCTTACATTCACATTCCACCGTTCATTACAACTCTTGCCGGTATGCTTTTGTGGCGTGGTGTTGCAACAATTGTTTTGGATGGTCGTCCAATCGCTCCATTCCCAGACAAGTATCTTAGACTTTTCGAAAGCTATCTTCCTGCTACAAGCGATGCTACTTATGAAAAGTGTGGTTATATTGAAATCTTTTATGAATGGGTAGATAAATACATTCTTGTTGTTACACTCGTTGTAACTCTTATTGCAATTCTTGCTTACGTTATTCTTGAAATTGTAAGCCGCCGCAACAAGATTAAGAAGAACTACACAGTACCTTCACGCGGATCATTCATTGCAAAGCTTATTGTACTTTCAATCGTAATCTTTATCATTGGTCAGTTCCTTGCTCGTGACCGCGGTCTTCCAGTTGTATTGATTCTTCTTGGTGTAATCATTGCAATTTATTCATACTTCACCCAGAACACTGTTCCTGGACGTTACCTGTACGCAATTGGTGGTAACGAAAAAGCAGCACGACTTTCTGGTGTAAATACAAAGAATGTAATGTTCTTTGCTTATACAAACATGGGCTTTATTGCAGCCGTTGCCGCTTTGGTAACAATTGCTCGTATGAACTCTGCTCAGCCAACAGCCGGACAGAACTACGAAATGGATGCAATCGCTTCCTGCTTTATTGGTGGTGCTTCTGCCTATGGTGGAACAGGTACTGTAAGTGGTGCCGTAATTGGTGCTATCTTCATGGGTGTATTGAACAACGGTATGTCTATTCTTGGTGTAGACATGAACTGGCAGCGTGCAGTTAAAGGTTCTGTACTTCTTGCCGCTGTAATCTTTGACGTTGTTTCAAAACAGAAAAAGGCTTCAAAAAAAGCGTAACTTTTTTTTCATAATTCAAAAAAGACTCCATCCGGTTTTTTTTACTGGCACAGACTGCAACCTCTGTGCCAGTTTTTTTTATTCTGTGGCTCCGGAGCTTGTCGAAGGACCATAAATACTTGAGGCGTTGTGGAAGCCTGAGTCTATGATAACTTTATCAAGATTGTATTTGTCTACGTAGGTTGGGTCGAGCCATACTGTTGGAATATCTGTATAGCCGTTGTTTATTGCGCTTACCCTGAAGTTTCCGTCGGGGAGGGCTTCTTTATTTGCAAGGCGTACTGCAAACTCTGCTGCAAGCTCTGCAAGTCTTATGATTGGTTTGTAAATTGTAAAGGCCTGCTTGCCCTGAACAATATACTGGCAGGCCGCAACATCAGCATCCTGACCGCATACCGGAATATAAATATCAGGATAATAGCGCGAGATTGCCTGAATAACACTTGCTGCAACTGCATCGTTTCCGCAGATTATTGCATCCGGGAAAACATCACTCTTTAAGATTCTTACCATTTCCTGGTACGAAAGGTCGTAGTTCCAGTTATCTGTATGAAAAACATGATTTATTTTTACAGGCGAGTTTCTTACGATTCTGTTGATGCCGTCGTTAATAAGAGTCATATTAAAATCTTCTTTTGGACCAAGAATACAGTACCAGTTAGTTCCTGTTGTATGGCGCATCATATGAGAAGCCATGTATTCTCCAACCTTTTCGCTGTCGATTGTCATGTAAAGATTTATGTCGCAGTTTAAAGTAAGGCGGTCATACGAAATTACTGGAATGCCTTTTGCCCTGATTTTCTGGATGCTTTCTGTAATGGAAGCGGCATCCTTTGGAAGCACAACAATTGCATCTGTTCGGTCCATAAGATACATAAGCTGGCGGTTCTGTTCCTGAAGATCATTTCCTGCATTCTGGACAATTACTTCGGCACCAAGCTCTTTTGCTTTATTTATAAAAATATCCATGTCGCGCTGCCAGCGTTCAATTGCAAGTGTGTCTATGGAAAATCCAATTGTGATTTTATTTTCGGGAATAGGGGATGGAAGCCTTTCTGCAGATGGCTGATTTTGTTTTTTACATGAGGCAATACAAAAGCACAGCAAAACGAGCACAATCGGTTTTAAAAACTTTTTCATTTTTGTTTATCCTTTCTGTATTCTTTTGGTGAAAATCCATATTTTGATTTGAAGATTCGGCTGTAATAATTCTGATCGTTATAACCAACCTGAGCTGTGATTTCTTTTATGCTGAGCTCTGTGTTTGCAAGAAGCTCGCATGATTTTTCGAGGCGCTTATCGGAAACAAAGTTGATGAAAGTTTCGCCTTTTTCTTCCTTAAAAAGCTTACTCAAATAGAACGAGCTTACCCCTGCAAAGTCGGCAGCCATTTCAAGAGAAATATCTTTAGAAAGATTCTGCTCAACATAATCGCACACTTTTTTAACAATAGGGTTTGTATCTGTTTTTCTGATATTTGAAATTGCAGCGGTACATTCAAGTAAGAAAGCCTGCGCAAAATCTTTAATGAGCTTCTGGTCGTTAAGAGAACTCAGAGTTGCAAACGCGTTGTCATAAGTTGCGCTTGAAAAGTTTTTATTAATTTCGCGTGTTGTATTGTTTGCTGTAACAATAAGTTCAAAGAATGAGTTTTTGATTTTGTCGAGTAAAAGGTCGCTTGAAAAAAGTTCAGTTGTAAAAAGCTCAAGGAATGATTTTACTCCGTTTGAATCTCCTGTTGAAAGCTTTTTAAGAATCTGATTTTTGAATTCGCCGTGGCTTGAATTTTGTTTTGAACCTGTGTCTGCCTGCGCAGTTATTACAACTTTATTTGAACCGGCAAAAACAAGGCCTCCATTTGTATTTGCCTTGTTCAGCGAAGAAAGCGCTTCGTTATAAGATTCCTGTAGCTTTGCTCTGTCACTTGCAATTGTACTTACGCCACCGCGAATGCCCGAAGAAATATTGTAGCACATCAGATTATAGAATTTTTTTATCTGTTCCTGAACTTCATTATAATCTGGGTTTTCTGAAAATACAGGGAAGAATAAAACAATTCTGTTCATCATAAATGAGCTTATGAGGCAGCGGTGTTCTTTATTTAAAAGCTCGTGAAGCTTCATGTAAGTTGCATACTGGTTATCGGAATTAATATTGGGGAATTCAAAGCAGCAGAAAACCCACGGAGTTTCAGAAAGATTAAAATATTCAAGATATGCTGTAAGGTCAATTGATTTTTCGTTGTTGAAAATACAGGCGTAAATAAAATCGTTTTCAATCATCGGAGAAACAAGATCAAGCTTTTTGTGAAGCTCCATGTCTGCGCTGAGCTTTCCCTGTTTTTCCTGAATGAGCTGCATTGCTCCACGGATTGTTTCTATTACAACGTTTCGGTTTACAGGCTTTGTAATATATTTATATGCGCCAAGTTCAATCGCTGTCTGCGCATATTGAAAGCGGTCAAAGGCACTCAAGATTACAAAAACAATATTAGGCTTGAGCTTTGTAATAACGCTTACAGTTTCAAGTCCGCTAAGGCCCGGCATGTTTATATCCATAAAAATCATGTCGATGTTTTCTTTCATTACAATTTCAATTGCTTCGGTGCCGGAAAGGGCAGTGAATACCTTGGCTTCATCTGCAAAGTTTTTGTTTATAATAAACGAAAGAGAATCAATTACAATCTGTTCATCATCAGTAATCAGTATATTAAACATTTGGTACCTTAATTATAAATTTAGTTCCTTTACCGTTTTCTCCGTCTGTTATATCAAACAAATCGTCGCGGTGGAATTCAAGCTGCAGTCTTAAGAAAACACTTATAAGACCAGTTCCATTGTGTGTGGAATTTTTATCCAATACTTCTGGAGCAAGTCTTGTAGTGCCTGAAGCAACTGCTTCAAAAACTGCCTTGCGTGTATTTTCCGGCATTCCGTCTCCGTTGTCAGAAACGCTGATAATTATAAACTCATCAGTTTTTTCTACACAAAGGCGAACCTTTCCTTTTGATTTTTTAAGTCCGTGTTTAATACAGTTTTCTACAAGCGGCTGCAGGGTCATAGAAGGAATGTGCTGAGGGAATGAGCCCATAGGAATTTCCTTTGTAAACTCAAGCCTGTTGCCAAACCTTACTTTCATTATATATACAAAATTATCTATTAAACCAAGTTCTTCGTCAATTGTGGCGGTGCGGCTTTGCTGCTGTATATTGTAACGGAAAAAGTCTGCAACCTGCTCCATAAAGTAACATGTCTTATCTGCATTTTCCATCATGGCAAGCTGTGCACCTGTGTTGAGCGTATTAAACAAAAAGTGTGGATTTATCTGATTTTGCAGAGCACGAAGCTGGGCGTCTGTATAAAGCGACTGCATTTCAACTTCTTTTTCTTTGAGGTCTGCTTCAATACGAGCCTTTTCCCAGATTGTATCAATATATTCACGGATACTAATAATCATCCTGTCAAAAGCGCGGCAAAGATTTCCAATTTCATCATTTGAATTGCGGTTGAACAAAGGAATATCAAAATCACCCTGCGAAATTTTATGCGAAACCTCAGAGATTTCAACAAGCGGTTCCATAATAGAAGTAATTGTCAGATAAAGAACAAAGAAAATAAGAATAGAAAAAATCAGGAAGAATAAAATACTGAGCATATTTGTAAGCCTGATTCTGTTTTGATTTTCATTATAGCGTGAGGCATTCTGCTGTAAACGGAGCTTGTTCAATTCCAGAATCTGACTTGTAAGATAGTTGTAGCTGTCCATTGCATATTTGTAATTAATGCCTATTTCTTCTTCTGCATTTGTACGGCGTGCAGCAATAGCCTGATTACTGTAATACAAAAAGGCTTCGGTCAACTGATGAACTATATATTCTTTATGAGCAACCTCGTTTCGCGAAGGAAAATCCTGGAGTGTTTCATAAAAGGTTTCGGCCTTAACTCTGGAATTATAAAAGGCATCAATACTTTCGAAGGTGCGGTAGTTTACATAATTTTCCATTGACTTTTCTACAGAAGAAAGAGTCTGAGTAAAATCTGTAAGCTCCGAGTTTGATTTATATGCATTACCAAGGTTTTGCATGGAGTAGGTGGTAAAGCGCATTGTCATTAAGATTGTTGCAGCAAGCATTACAATGGCAATACCAATACAAAGCATTATTCGCCAGCGGAGACTTTTGTTTCTTATGTACTGAACAGGGTTCAGTTTTAAGTTGCGCCAGTTTTTCATTGCTTTGCCCTTGTGATTTTTACACTTGCTGTTACATAGCTGTTTGCATAGCCCTTGTTTCTGTATTCAAAGAGCTCCTGCATTGCAGCCTTTCCAATTCGTTCAGGGTCAAGAGAAAACAGTTCTGTAATAAAACCCTTTTGTAAATAAAGCTGGCATACTTCGTTTGCGCCAAATCCCAGCAATTTATAAGAGTAGGCCGGGAACATTTCTGAAAGAAGCTGTGCCGACATAATTGTATCATCTTCTGAAAGCGAAATGAAAATGTTGCTGTTTGATTTAAGCGTAAAGGACGGTGGAATGCTTTCTATTACAGAAGAAACAATCTGCGTTTTTTCCTGAAGGGTTCGCTGAACACTGCTTATAAGATTTGTTGTATTTGTAGAAATTGAATCGCTTATGATGTAAACGTTTCCACCCTGAGGCAAAAGCCCTGTTACTTCATCGGCAACGCGTTTTCCCATTTCCCAATAATTTACACCAACATAAGAAATCTGCTGAAGGTTTGCAGAAAACTGTCCTGTTGTAATGAGTGGAATTGCAGGGTTTTCGTTGCGCTGTAAAATCACAGGTGTGTCATCGGGTGAATCTATGTATGCAATAATTCCGTCGGCATTTAAAAACGAACAGTAATCAATAAGATTTTGAAGAGAGGTTGTGTCTGCCTGAGAATCTGGAACATGAAGATCTACAACTGCGTTATAAGACTTTTCAAGACTGGCCGCACCTTTATAAAGCTCTGTAAGAAATGCTTTGTTTTCGTATGTTCCCGTAATTATTACATGGTAAAGGCAGGTGTCTGCAGGATTATATTCATTTTGAGTCTTGAGCTTTGCGCGGGACTGCATAAATGTTATGTAAAAAAGAATTAAGAAAAAGAGGAGTCCTATTAAAGTAAAGCTTAAAAGCACCCACTTAATTAGCCGTTGTTTTTTCTTTTCCATATTCAAAGACGATTTTGTTTTTCTTATAATCTGCTGTTACAGCACCGCCCTTTGCAAGAGTACCAAAAAGAACTTCGTCAACAAGCTGATTTGCAATGTTTTCTTCTATTGTTCGGGCCATGTTGCGGGCACCAAACTCTTTTGAATAGCCTTGTTCTGTAAGGTAATCTATGCACTTGTCTGTAACTGTAAGCGTGATTTTTCGTTTTTTGATTCTTTGTGCAAGCTTGAAAATTTCTTTCTGGCAAACCATGCGCACAATTTTTTTATCAAGGTAGCCGAATGGAATAACTGAATCAAGACGGTTTCGGAACTCTGGGGGGAATACTTTATTTACAGCTTCAAAGAGAGTTGCTTCATCGTAAGCGGCATCCTGTGTGCCAAAGCCAATGCCTGCTTTTTCCATGTCGCGGGCTCCGGCATTACTTGTCATGATTATCATGCAGTTGCGGAAGTCTGCCTTGCGTCCCTGATTGTCTGTAAGAATACCGTAATCCATTACCTGAAGAAGTATATTGAAAATATCTTCGTGAGCTTTTTCAATTTCATCAAAGAGAATAATTGCGTTTGGATTTTTGCGTACATCTTTTGTAAGAAGTCCGCCTTCTTCAAAGCCAACGTAGCCTGGAGGTGAACCAACAAGACGGCTTACAGAATGCTTTTCCTGATATTCGCTCATGTCGTAGCGGAGTAGTGGTTCGCCTAAAGTCTGTGCAAGAGTACGTGCAAGCTCTGTTTTTCCGCAGCCAGTTGGACCTACAAAAAGGTAGCAGGCCTCCGGTTTATCAGGATTCCTGAAGCCGGCACGAGCGCGCTTAACAGCTTTTGTAAGAGTTTGAATTGCCTTGTCTTGTCCAAAAATCTCTGCACCAAGACTGTGCTCAAGGAATCTGAGTGTGTCTTTCTGGTCGCCTGTAACTGTATCAATAGGAAGCTTTGCCATTTTTGCAGTAATTCGACGAACAGTTGCAACGTTAATTTGGGCAGTGTTGTTGTGAATCTTCTGGTAGGCACCAGCTTCATCTATAATATCTATTGCTTTGTCTGGCAGGCGCTTGTCCGGCATGTACTGAACAGAAAGGTCTACCGCAGCTTCCAAAGCAGAAGGCGCATATTTTACCTTGTGGTATTCCTCGTATTTTGGAAGAAGGCCCTTAAGGATTTTTACAGTTTCTTCGCGGCTAGGTTCAAGAATATCAATCTTTTGGAAACGGCGGGAAAGTGCACGGTCTTTTTCAAAATGAGAAGAATATTCTTCAAAGGTAGTTGAGCCAATAATTCGGATGCTTCCGTCTGCAAGGGCAGGCTTGAGTAAGTTTGCAGCATCCATCTGAGAGCTTCCGTTTGAGCCGGCTCCCATAATCATATGGATTTCATCTATAAACAAAATTGATTTTTTCTTTTCTTTAAGCTCGTCAATTACAGAGTGAAGACGCTCTTCAAAGTCTCCGCGGAATTTTGTACCTGCAAGCAGCAGTCCAAGGTCGAGCGAATAAATTGTAAAGTCTTTAAGAACTTCCGGAACTTCGCCGTTAACTATGCGCTGGGCAAGTCCCTGTGTAATTGCAGTTTTACCAACACCAGCATCTCCAACATGAAGAGGATTATTCTTACTGCGTCTGCACAAAATCTGAACTGTACGTTCAATTTCTTCTTCGCGCCCAACAAGAACATCATAAGCGCCTTTTTTTGCCTGCTCTGTCATGTTTACGGCAAAGCGGTCAAGGCCACCTTCGTTGTTTGTCATCATGCCTTCTGGAAATTGCTGCTGGTTTTGTGCTTTAGAACGATCTTTTTGAGTTGCAGTTCCGTGCACGCCTTTAATGCGGCTTATAGTTTCAAGAAGTCGTAATTTATCGAGCCCGCTTGAGCGCATATAATAAGAACAGTAATTCTTTTTTTCATCAAACATGCTCACAAGCACATCTGTAATATCAATCATTTCTGATTCGCTTGAAACACAGTGAAAAACGGCTCTGTTCATAACAGACTGAAAGCCTATTGATTCAACCGGCGCATTCAAAAGTTCCAGGTTTGCCTGCTCAGAAACAACAGGCACTTTGTTTGCAAGGAAATCGGTAAGGTTTTCTTTAAGGGCTTCGGCATCGCTGCCACTTTCGCTAAGGATGTGATAAACAAAATCATTCTGCAAAGCAACAGACAAAACATGCTCTGGTGTGAAAAATTCATGGTGAGAAGATTTTGCCTTTGCAAGCGATTCAGACAAAATCTTAGTAAGCATAGGGCTTACTTTCATCTGCCTTACAATCGATTTTGTTTTCTTTTCGTCTGCCAATTATTTCCTCTGAGAATCAGGGTTATTCAACTTCAACCCTAAGCGGAAAACCATTCTTTTTTGCAATGCTCCGCGTAAGATTTGTTCTGGAAACAGCAACGTCATAAGTATATGTGCCAACTACTGCGCTTCCAGCTTTATGTACTGTTATCATAAGTTGTTCTGCATCTTCTGGTGATTTATTAAAAACAGAAACAAGAACGTCTACAACAAACTCCATTGTTGTAAAATCATCATTGTAAAATACAACATCTTTTTCGGGAGGAACTTCAATTGACGTAGTTTCTGCAAGGCCGCTGCCTATATTAAGCGGCTGATTAATGAATTCACTCATACTGTTAAATATACCACATTTTTAAGTTGTGGGCAAATAAAACCGATAATAACATTATGGCAAAGAAAAAACTAAAACTTAAATTTCATTATGATTCGCCGGTAATGCTTTCTTTTGCATTTATAACACTGATTATTTTTGTTCTTGATACTTTTGTATTAAAAGGCAAGCTAAAAGAAATGTGGCTTGTTACTCCAACTGCTGCTGGCGGTCAGTTTCCGTTTGCTTTTTCCGATTTCCGCTCTATTTTGCGCCTTTTTATTCACATTTTTGGATATTCTCAGAACGAAATTCTAATTTGTAATCTGATTTTTATTTTGTTGCTGGGTCCTCAAATGGAGGAGCGCTACGGTTCAGTAATAATCGGAATTATGATTTTTGTTTCGTCGCTATTTTCTGGTGTGCTGAATGCCTGCTTCTGTAAAAATGCAGTCTGCGGGGCCGAGCCTGTTGTTTTTATGCTCATTCTTCTTTGGACAATGATGCAGCTTTCGCGCAGTAAAATCTCTGCCAGTGCAATTGCAGTTATTGCTCTTTTTATTGCAATGCTGATTTTCCGAAAAAATCCAAACGGGGTAGTGGGTGTTGCAGTGATTGCTGCCGGAGGCCTGTGCGGAAGCTTATTTGCATTCTTAACTTCGCCAAAGGCCCACAAAGCAAAAAAGAATGAAGCTGCTCTTGCCGAGTTTAATGATGAAGCAAGTCCAAGATTTTCCTTAAAGAGCACTGGTGCCAAAAAGTCAGCTCCTGAACGCAGTAAAAAATCAAATCTCGACGAAGAGACAACTGTTGTTGGAAGTATAGAACTCTAAATATTATATTCTACTCTTTTACACACGCGCTGAAGGAACTGTTTTGTGCGGGCTTCTTTTGGATTGTTGAAAATCTCTTTTGGACTTCCCTGTTCTACAATTACACCGCCTTCCATGAAAACAACCTGTGTTGCAACTTCTTCTGCAAAGCTCATTTCGTGGGTTACAATAATCATTGTTGTGCCTTCTTTTGCAAGCTCTTTAAGGACGGCAAGAACTTCACCAACAAGCTCAGGGTCAAGGGCGCTGGTAGGCTCGTCTAACAAAACTACGTCCGGATTTGTTACAACTGCGCGGGCAATACCAACACGCTGCTGCTGACCACCACTAAGTTGAGAAGGATAAAAATCCATGCGGTCGGCAAGACCTACTTTTTTGAGTGCACCTTCTGCAAGTTCTCGTGCAAAATCCTTTGGTGTATTTCTAGCTACAACAAGTCCTTCCATTACATTTTCAAGTGCGGTCTTGTTTGCAAAAAGATTATAGTTCTGATAAACAAAGCCTGTTTTGCGTCGTACATCAAGAATTGTTTTTTTATGTGCGTGAGCAAGTGGGGTTTTAATATCATCAAAAACAAGTTGGCCCTGGTCTGCTGTTTCAAGAAAATCAATTGTTCGGAGCAGTGTAGTTTTTCCAGAGCCTGAAGGGCCTATAATTACAACTACGTCTCCTTTTTCTACTGTGAGGTCTACACCTTTTAAGATTTCATTTTTTCCGAATGATTTATGTACGTTAGTTACTGATAACATGTTGTGCCCCCTTGTAAATTGATGCTTTCTGTTCCCATAGCTTAAAAAGTCTTTGTACAACAGTACAGATAATTATGTAAATTACAAAAATATCAAGATATGCTTCTATGTAATTATATCCGAATGATGCTTCGATTTTTGCAAGCGCTGTAATATCCTTTACTGTCATCATAAATGCAAGTGAAGTATTTTTTATAAGCCCCACCGATGCATTACAAAGATTTGGAAGTGCTGCTGTAAGTGCCTGCGGAATAATTATTCTTCTGTAGGTTTGTGTCTTTGTGAGTCCACAGGTGTAGCCTGCTTCGAGCTGACCTTTGTTTACTGTAAGCAAGGCCGAGCGGAAAACTTCGGAAAGTGTTGCAGACATATTAAGTGAAAAAACTACAAACGCATACCAGATGGGATTCAGTTCAAAAATATTAAAGCTGCTGCCCGACTGTTTTAAGATTGCATTAAGCAGCGAAGGAAACAGCGAATATACTACAAGAATCTGAAGTACAATTGGAGTTCCGCGCATAAAAGAAACATAAACTGTGCTCAGCTGATTAAGTACTTTTATTTTATGAATCCTGGTGAGCGCAATCAAAAATCCAAAGAAGGAACCAAGGAGCAGCGAAACAATTGTTATTAAAAGTGTTGTTGGAACTCCCTTCCACAAAAGCAGGAAGGTTTTGAATAAGAATGTAACATCAAACATAATCGTATCCTCCTGCTATTGCGAAATAGATTTTCGTCCTTTTGAAAATTTCTTTTCAAGGAACTTAAACAACTGTTCAAACGCAATTGTAAGAACCCAGTAAATGATTGCCAGTGCTATGTAAGTTTCTATAGCGTAGGCACCAAAGTTTAAGCTTATGATAAGGTTGCCTTTTCCCATTATGTCAATCAATCCGATTGTAAAGGCAAGGGAACCTTCTTTAAGCAGAACAATCAGGCTGTTACCAAGATTTGGCAGGGAAACTACAAAGGCCTGCGGAAGTATGATTCTTACAAAAGCCTGTGTTTCTGTTAGTCCACTTGTAAGGGCTGCTTCTCTTTGTCCTGGTGGAACTGCAAGATAGCTTGAGCGCATTATTTCTGCAGCGGTTGCTCCAAACAAAAGGCCCAGTGAAGTTATTACATAAAATCCTTTTGGCCAGCTGTTTATGTCAAGCTTGAAGACTGCCCAAAACAAAGTTGGAAGTCCGTAGAAAATTACGAACAGCATTACGATTGACGGTGTACAGCGAAAGGCATTGATAATAAATCCAGATACTTTTTGCTGCCATCTTTTTTTTGAAAGGCGTGCTTTTGCAAGAAAGAAGCCCAGAACAAGTCCTACAATTACAGTGCCAATCAATATTTCAAAAGTCACTGCAAGGTAGGGCAGAAGTATTGGAATGTTTTCAATTATTTTTTCTGGATAAAATGGTCTGTCCATATACTTCCCCCTGCTTTGCAATTAATTATTTCAACAAAGCCGAAATATCTTCTCCAAAATACTGGATTGCGAGCTTTGAAACTGTTCCATCGGCATTGAGTTTTTCAATTGCCTTGTCGTATGCGTCTGCAAGTGCCTGCTGCTTTTTATTAAAAATAGGCCAGGTTGGGATTCCCTTGTATGTAATATATGTAAGCTTATCCTTGTACTGTCCAAAAGCAGCACCGTCTTTCAATACGTTGTTCTGGAATGAAAGCTTGATATCAAGATAAGCATCATAGCGTCCTTCAATTACCCATGTGTATGCATCTGTCGCAAGGAACTGATCTCCGGCAACCAGCTTAACCTGTGCATCTGGATGTGACTTGTTATAATCATCAATTACAGCGTACTGAGCGCTTGATGCACTGATTGGAACTAATTTTCCAGAATACTTTGCAAAGCTTGGAAGGTCTGTTATCTGATCTGCAGTGTCCTGACGGATTACAATACCAACAACACTTGCACCAATTGGATTTTTAGGGAAAACATATTTCTGTTTTCTTTCTTCTGTAACCCAAACACCCTTTGTACCGAATGCGTACTTGCCCTGAAGTACACCAATAAGAAGGTCATCATCCGAAGTTGGATATAATTCAAACTCATATTCTGGAAGAAGCTTGTCTACTTCTTTAAGAACAGCTACTTCAAAACCATCTGATTCACCCTTGTCGTTTACAAAGTCATAAGGAACATAGTAATTTGTGTGTGCTACACGAACCTTTGTTACCTTCTGTTTTTTTGCAGCAGATACTGTGCTAAGTGCCAATGCCAATAATGTAATTCCTAAAATAATCTTTTTCATAGTAATATCTCCTTAAAAGTTGTGTTTAGTTTGCAGCTTCGCGTACCCATTCAAAGCGTGCATAGTCTATATCTTTTGGAACTGTACAATCAGCTCCAAGAATCACTCCTATACGGCCAGCATCGTCAAGCAGCTTTTTTGTTTCTGCCTGAATCTGCTCTTTTGTTCCTTTATAAAGGATGCCGTTAGCAGTATTTGCAAAGCCTCCGATTATTGCTTTGCCTCCAAAAATCTGTTTGCCCTGCGAAAGACTAATTCCTTCTACCGCAGCTGCAAAGTTTACAGCATGTGCCGGATAGTTCTTAAAAAGCGAAAGGTTATTGCGAACGCCTTCGTAGCCGCATACATGAAGGATATTTTTTCCTCCTGCTGCAATTGCTGCCGAAAGTACGCTGAGTTCTGATGGTGCAATTACTTCATTGTACAGATCTGGTCCAACGCTGATGTCCTGAATTGTCTGGACGCTCAAGTATATACCATCTGCGCCACCTTCGCCAATTACTGCCTTTACAAGCTGTGCTGTGTTTTGTGCAATAACCGAAAGAGCATAAATAACTGCAGCTTTGTCTTCTTTTATAAAGGCTGCAAGCTTTTTGTCGCCACCGTTTATTGCCCACTTAAAGGCTGTTGCTGGAGCAAAAGTGTTGTAGAAAGTTGCAAGCTCCTGTCCAAAACTGCCTGTAAGTTCTTTTACAAGACTAACCTGATCGCGGATCCATTTGTCGTCTGCAGCGATTGGCTTAAGGGAATAAAGATCCTTTGCTCTTGCTGCATTCTTAAGTGTGATTGCAGTTTCAGGTTCAAAAAAGTAGCCGTCGCTCATAAGCTTAACAAAATCAGGCTTAAAGCTCTGAACAAACTTTTTATGTCCGCTAAGATTCTGTTCGCGCATTTCGGGATGGTCATAAACCGAAAGGATTTCATTTTGTGTAAAATGAAACCAGAATCCCACTGGAACACGCTCTGTTGTCTTGTTGTTGAATGTATCAAATATAAGCTGTCGTTTATCTGACATATATATACTCCTGTTTATTAAGAAACATTAATAGATAACATTCCTTAGATGATAAATCTGATATTTCACGAGATTTCTTAAGACTAAAGGACTTTCAGTCTAGTTACAGAGACAACAGAGGCACATTCGTCCGTTGCGGAAATTTTCACGAACTAACTTTTCGAAGAATGATTTCATTTTGTACCTCCTGTGTGTTTTTTTATTTTATGTATGCATATTACTAACTATTACCTACTATGTCAATAGGTAATATGTATTTTTTAAAAAAAATTATATTTTTATTTCGCATGGTTTTGGACGTACGTTCTTTACAAAAAAGTCCAGGTCAAGACTGCATTGAGAATCTATATATTCCGGCGGGTAGGTTAGACGGATTTTTTCAGAAATCCCCGTTGCAGTTTTGCGCGAAATTGCTCCATTAAAGCGGATGATGTCTGCAGCAGCTTTTATGTAACGGTCGAGCTGGCGCTGTTTATAAAGTGAAGTTATAAACTTAATCTGATTTTCTTCTATTATTTTATGTTCACAGCAGTCGAGTGTGATTTTGTTTTTACCAGCGTAATCATAAAACTGTTCAAAGAATGCTGCAGGCTTTGTTTTGAGGGAACGGCATATTGTCATAAACCATGGAACTGCGCGTCCGTCGTTGTAAAAGTAGCTGCAGGCCTGGGCAAGGGTGGAGGCCTTCTTTTTATCTTCCGGTGAAAACTTATCTGTCTTGATGATATTGTAAGGTGGAGTTTGTTCAAAGGTTAAGTTTAATTCCTGGGCTCGGTCAAAAAGATCAGTTCCAGGTAAAACAGAAAGACAGAAAATTTCAAGATTGTTAGGGTAAAGCCCTACTGCAAAATTAATTCCTTCGCGGAAAGAGGCAAACGTTTCTCCAGGAAGCCCGTATATTAAATCCAACCCAAAGGTCACTCCGGCCTGATTTAAAATTCCTATATTTTTTACAAACTGCTTTTTGTTAAAGGGACGGTTTACTTTGCGAAGAACATTTTCATCGCTGCTTTGAAGTCCAATCTGCAGGGCACACGGAATTTTTGTAAAAGCCTTTGCCATTTCGTAATCAATGAATTCTGCACGTGCTTCAAAATAATAAAAGGTATCTGGAGTTACCCGGGCAATTTTTTTGAGCAGGGCCAGAGCACGTTGTTTGTTTGCATTATAAGTTGGGTCAAGTACAAAAACCTGGGGAACCTTTTTCTTTGCAAAAAACTCCAGCTCTTTATCTATGCGTTCTTCCGAAAAAAGCCGCACAGTTTTTTCACCTTTTGATTCATAGCAGTAAGAACATTTGAATGGGCAGCCTCGAGCAAGCTCCCAAAGTGCACCGCCAAATTCAGTCGGGTCAATTGTGCCATCAAGATATGGACTTGGAATATTCTTCAAATCTAAGGATTGTGGAAAATCTTGTGGTGTATAAGGTTTATTATAAAGAATACTTTCTATGATGCGTGGTACTTTGATTTCGCCTTCACCGCTTACAGTATAATCAAACGAGTTTTCAAAAATATCCGGATGTGCAGTAATCTCAGGCCCGCCCGCAATAATGATGACACCTTGCTTATGGAGCCTCTGAGCACAAAGTTCAAAAATTGTTCTGTTCCATACAAAAACAGACATACAAACAATCTGAGGTTTTTCCTTGAGCAGACGTGCCGTAATGAAATCTATCTTTTGTTCATCCGACTGCAGTGCCTGTATTTCTTCATCTTCGCGACTAAAAGAAATCAGCTTTACTTCACATTCCTTTTCTGTCCCCTGGTAATGCTTTATTGCCGAAGCAACGCATGCCGCTCCTAATGGTAACGCCTGTGGAGATTTTTCTACTAAAAGGGTTGTGCAGATTATTTTAGTCATCAAAAACACTATAGTGCAAAAATGGAAAAATATATAGTTTTTTGAAAAATATATGTATATAATAGTATAATAGGTTGCTTCGCTACGCTCGCAATGACAGGGAGGATTTATGGCAGAAAAAATATCAGCTGTTTCAAATATTTCATATGACACAACTCGCGTTAATCCTGTTCGCGGCTACACAAAAGAAGAACGTTCGGCCATCATAGAAGCAGTAGAAAAAGAATCCGAAAAACGCATGGAAGAACTTGCCGAAAAACGCGCCTATCTTGCAAAGTATCCTGTCCCAAAAGGCGCATCCTTCAGCGAAGTCCTAAATCAAAAACTTGGTAAACTCCCACCAGCCTCCGCCGATGATGACGAAGGCTATGTACTGGATATTAAACAATAATTACCTAAGCCGGTTCCTGCAATGATAATTTATCTTGGAAAGAAGCAGAAATAGGGTGGTGCCTTCTGCTATGAAAAACTCGTCATATTTCAAATTGATTCCACAGTGGGTCTGGACTATACTAAAGGTAGTTCCGGGACAAAACGGCTCGCAAAAAAAGCGGGCAAAGGAGAATCACTATGGAAAAGAATTATTATAATATCAATGAACTGGCGGTTATTTCTGGTTTTACAACTCGTTCCCTCAGAAATTTTATTACTATGGGGCATCTTAAAGGTGAAAAAATTGATGGAATCTGGCAGTTTACACCTGAAGAAATTGACGAGTTCCTTTCAAATCCGAACGTTATGCCCGGAATAAAATCAAAGACAAATGCTGTCGTTTATGATTTTATGGCAGATACAGAAAAGAAAACAAATAAAATCTGTTCTGTTTTAGATTATGTAATGGAAGATGATGAGGCTTCTGAACTTTCTAAGTATTATTGTAAGGCCATGAAAGACGGTGTAGATGCTGCCTTTAAATACGAAAAGCACGGAAAGAATGTACGGGTTATCATCTCTGGTCCTGAAGATTTTGTTCTGGATGCTATAAACGGATGGTATAAAAACTGAGAGTTGTGAACGAAAAAAAACAGCAGAATCTTGCGACTCTGCTGTTAAGGTTATATATGACTTTTTACCTTTTTTAATTCAGTTTATAAATCGGATTAGCCGAAGATAGGTCTAACTCTATTTACTGTATCGCAAGCCTTGAGCTTTTCGATGATGTCGTCTGTTACAACGCCGTCTACGTCGATGATGTTGTAAGCAACGTCGCCGCGGGCCTGGTTGATGAATGCTGAAATGTTGAGCTTTGCTTCACCAAGGATTGTTGTGAACTTAGAGATTGTATCAGGAATGTTTTTGTGGCTGATACAAAGACGAGTTCCACCGGCTGGAATAGGGTTGTCTGTAACTGTCTTTGGGAAGTTTACAGAGTTTACGATATTTCCTTTTTCGAGGAAGTCCTTAAGCTGGGCAGCAGCCATAACAGCACAGTTGTCTTCTGCTTCCGGAGTAGATGCTCCAAGGTGAGGCATACAAACAACCTTTGGATGGTTGAGCAATTCTTCTGCAGCAAAGTCTGTAATGAGGGACGCAACTTTTCCTGAATCAAGAGCAGCAATGATGTCTGCATTGTTTACAAGACCACCACGTGCAATGTTGATAATGCGAACTCCGTCCTTCATGTTCTTGATTGCAGCAGCATTGATCATGCCCTTTGTGTCGTTTGTCTGTGGAACATGGATTGTAATGTAATCACACTTTGCATAAAGGCTGTCCAAAGTTTCTGCAATCTGAACTTTCTTGTCGAGCTTCAAAGCAGAGTTTACAGAAAGGAATGGGTCATAACCAATTACGTTCATTCCAAAGTGAAGGGCAAGGTTAGCAACCATATCACCAATTGCACCAAGACCAATTACACCAAGAGTTTTTCCCATCAATTCTGGTCCAACAAACTGGCTCTTTCCTTTTTCTGCAAGGTCAGGAATCTCATCGCCTTTTCCAGAAAGTCCCTTTACCCACTTGTTAGCGTCAATTACAGGACGGCTTGAAAGGAGGAGGGCAAGCATAACAAGCTCTTTTACAGCGTTAGCATTTGCACCTGGAGTATTGAATACAACAACACCTTTTTCTGTAAGTTCAGGAATTGGGATATTGTTAGTACCGGCACCTGCACGTGCAACAGCCTTTACATTGTCAGAAAGCTGCATTTCGTGCATATCTGCAGAACGTACAAGAATTGCATCAGGGTTGTTGATGTCTGTAGCAATTTCGTAGTTGTCGCGGTCTAACTGATTAAGACCAACAGTTGCGATTTTATTTAAAGTCTGAATTTTGAACATAATTTTCTCCTAGTTCTTCTTTGCAAAATCTTTCATGAATTCAACAAGTGCTTTAACACCTTCGAGTGTCATAGCATTGTAGATAGAAGCGCGCATACCACCAACAAGGCGGTGACCCTTAAGGTTTACAAGACCAGCAGCAGATGCAGCCTTAACGAATGCATCGTTGATTTCCTTTTCTTTTGCAGCAGCAGCTTCGTCGTCGGCAGCGTGGTCAGAATATTTTGTAAGGAATGGAACGTTCATTAAAGAGCGGCTTCCAACCTGGGCTGTTGCGTGGTAGAAGTTTCCTTCGTTGTTGTCAAGGTAGTTGTAAAGGTAATCAGCCTTTTCCTTGTTGCGCTTGAGCATTCCTTCTGCTCCACCATTCTTTTCGATCCAGTGCAAAACCTTGTCCAATACGTAGATTGTGTAGCAAGGTGGTGTATTGTACATAGAACCGTTGTCTGCGTGTGTCTTGTAAGCAAGCATTGTTGGTGTGCCTGGAAGACATGCATCAACTTCAGGAATCAAATCTTCGCGGATGATTACAAGTGTAACACCGGCTGGTGCAAGGTTCTTCTGAGCACCTGCGAAAAGCAAACCGAACTTTGTAACATCAAGTGGTTCGCTCAAAACGCAGGAAGAAATATCTGCTACGAGAGGGATATTACCTGTATCAGGAATGTACTCGTAGTGAGTTCCCATGATTGTATTGTTGAAACAGATGTAAGCATAATCGTAGTCACCTGTGATTTTTTCTACCTTAGGAATATAAGAATAGTTCTTGTCTTTGCTGCTTGCAATAATGTCTACATCAATTCCAAGGTGCTTAGCTTCTGCAGCGGCCTTTTTAGCCCATACACCAGTTTCGATATAAGCAGCTTTTTTGTTCTTAATACCAAGATTCTGAGCGACCATGGCAAACTGTGTGGAACCTCCACCCTGAACAAAAAGTACCTTGTAGTTGTCAGGTACATTCATAAGCTTACGAACCATTGCTTCTGCATCCTGGATGATTGGTTCATAATTCTTTGAGCGGTGGCTCATTTCCATAACAGACTGACCGCTTCCCTGATAATCCAGCATTTCTGCAGCACATTCTTTCAAAACATCTTCCGGCAGGCAGCTTGGACCTGCACTAAAATTGAATACTCTTGCCATGTTCGACCTCTTTGTCATTTTATTTATTTATCATATTTAACGCATTTACAACGCTAAGATTTTCTACCTTTACATTGGCAGGTACCTTAAGCACTGCGCGTGTCATATTTACAATCCCCGTAATTCCGGCGGATACAAGCCTGTCGGTCATATGCTGTGCGTCCTTGTCTGCAACAGTCAAAACCGCAAACCTGATGTTCTCTCTCTTTATTACATAATTCATTTCTGTGGCAGGGTAGAGCGGAAACGTTGAACGCAAGATTTCTACACGGTTCACGTTGGAATCAAAACCGGCCTTTATTGTAAAGCAGGTTCCATCCAGCATCCCTTGGTCCAGCAGTGCTGCACCAAGACGACTAAGACCTACAATGCAGCAGTATTTCGGTTCCGTTTCAATTCCGAGTGCCAGGACAATTGCATTACGCAGTTCGTCCTTCTGGTACCCGTTTGAAACTCCCCCGTTGCAGCCAAGCAGCCAGAGATCGTGACGAATCAACGAATCCTTCCAGCCAGTCTGTTCGCTAATGTCCACCGAAGTGATCTTATCCTTTGGCCAGACACCGAGCAGGTTCTGCAGAAGCAGCATACGCTTTCTGGTTACTTCTGGTATTACAACTGTTGCCATTATAGGGAAACTCCTTGGGTATGGGAATTGAAAATCAAGACAAAAAGCAAGAAATTCATGTAAATTATAGCGAATTTGTGTAAAAAATGTAAATACTGTTAAAAAAATAACAGTAAATGGCGGAAAGGATAAAAAAAAGGGAACCGGAAAAAAACTATAAAAACCGGTTCCCTGTAAAAAATTAGGAGGCTGTTTAATTAACGCTTGTCTGCAACGGCTACTGTTACGCCTGGCAGAAGTCTTGTTTCGTAGTAAGCTTCAACTTCGTCTGCGAAAAGACTTTCAAGCATTTTCTGGTATGTAATAATCTTGCCTACATAGTTGAGTGTAGACTGTGGTGTTTTGTTTGAGCGAACACGACCAGTTCCTGCGTTGTACATTGCAAGGGCAGAAACTTCATTGCCGGCAGAGTTCAAACAGAACTTAAGGTGCGACATACCATATTTCGCACTTATATACGGATCAAAAAAATCCGCTTCTGTAAGGGCAGGGAAGGAATTGCTGTTGAGCTGAAAAAGGCCCCTGTCGATAGTTGTATTTGCATTGCTGTTGGTTGCCTTTGGATTATAGCGGCTTTCTGTATAAGCCAGTGCAAATGCAAGTGGAAGTGGAATCTCGTTCTTATCTGCTTCCGAAAGAATTGCAAGTGCTACATCCTTATCGCGTGTAATGCAGCTGTAGAACTTTTCTACAGAGCCACGTGAAAATGACTGACGATAAAGTTCAAGTCCAGGATCTGTATCCGAATTGATTTTTTCAAAAGAAACTTCTGTAAGATGATCGTAGAAATCCTCTGGGAAATCATCAACAGGTTCTTCTTCGATTACATCAATTTCTGCAACCTGAGGTAGTGGTTCAGCAATATCATTTGGAAGACAAAAATAAATAGAAAGCGCAATGCCTGTAAACATTAGGCACAAAGCAAGCGATGTAAAACATGAGTTTACAAATCTGTTTGTTTCTGTCTTGTATTGCATCAATCAAAAACCTCGCGTGCATAATGACACAATTGTAAAAAATGTTCAAGTGATTTTTCAAGAAAATTTACATTTTTATATGATTTTAACACTTTTTTTTAGATTTTTCGTGCAAATCTTACGGTATTTTGCAAACGTTGCGGTATTTTGCAGATTATTGACCTGTATTAGAACACTACAATATTTTCCGGGGCGTTTACATTGCCTGTAAAATACACATACTGTGCGTGCTTGATTGCAAGGGTTTCCATGAAATCTACAGCGGGAGCGCCTGCGTCAAAACCTTTTGAAGTGATTTCTTCTGGCAGTACGAATCCTGCAACACTTACGCAATCCTTTACGCGGCGGGCAGTGTGATTGTATGTATTTATAAAGGCTTCGATTTGTTCTGCGGAATCAAGCGGCTTATCAACAACAGGAACAAGAACAGCAAAAGTTCCGGCGTCGTCCATAGCCTTAAGTTCTTCGCGCAGGTTTGCAAGATATTCTTCGTTATAGCTTTCTTCTGCCAGTTCAACCTCGCTCCATTTTATCTGGATTTTTTTAAGAGCAGCAGTGTCTACAGTAGAGTTGTCTGATATTTTATAAAGTTTATTTTCTTTTACAGTAAAAATTGGATCTAGTTTCATTATATTCTTCCTGTATAATGGATTGCTTCGACCTCCGGTCTCGCAATGACGTGGCAATCCATAAAAAAAGACCTTTACGCACAGGGCATAAAGGTCTGTAAGTTCAAATTAAAAAATCCTGCTATTCTGTAAGAATACGGATAACTTCTGCCTTGTCCTGTGTATCAAGAATTTCCTGGCGTTTTTCAGGGCTCTTGAAAAGAAGACTAACTTCAGCAAGGAACTGAAGATGTGGACCTGTTTTGTTTACAGGCGAAAGTGTCATAATAAAAATGCGGCAAGGTTCCTGATCAAGTGAATCAAAGTCTACAGGGTTATCAGAAATACCAATGCAGGCAACCAAATCGCTTACTGTATCTGTTTTTCCATGAGGAATAGCGATTCCATGTTTCATACCGGTTGACATCTTGCGTTCGCGATCCAATACACACTCTCTGGCAGCTGCTTTATCTGTTACCTTTCCTGCCTTGTA
This sequence comes from Treponema sp., assembly GCA_045224915.1. Lineage (GTDB taxonomy): Bacteria > Spirochaetota > Spirochaetia > Treponematales > Treponemataceae > Treponema_D. The sequence goes on along the minus strand of JBGVAV010000155.1, from coordinate 13,669 downwards.
AAGAACGTCAAGCATTTCGTCAACGATTTCTTCTTTAGTAGTTCCTTTTAAGTGAAGGTTTACTGTGTCTGTTGTTAATACTGTTCTTAAGTCCATATCTCTATTTTATGCTAGAAATAGAATTTGTCAAGGTGGAAAACTTATAAAACATTGAAATTTATTTGTAGAAATTATATTTCAAACTGAAAGAATTTTTATTCCTTCATTCATTGCCCCGGTTCGATAGCCGGATAAGTCCATGGTGATGTAGGTGAATCCAACTTCGTGCAGAGCTTTAGATATGATTTCTCGGAGGGAAAAGAGTTTGTCCAGGTCAGCAGGGAGAACTTCAATTCTGGCGAGATTTTCTCCGTGAATGCGGACGCGGAATTGGGTAAAGCCTAGGTCCAGGAGGGTTTGTTCGGCGGTTTCTACCATTTTTAACTTTCTGGTGGTTATTTCTTCGCCGTATACAAAGCGGGAGGCAAGGCAGGCAAAGCTTGGTTTGTTCCAGGTTGGAAGGCCCAGCTGCTTTGAAAGTGTGCGGATTTCTTCCTTATATAAATTGCATTCTCTGAGAGGGCTTTTTATTCCAAGTTCGGCTACCGCTTTTAGCCCAGGACGATAATCTCCATTGTCATCCAGGTTGCTGCCTTCTGCTACATGCTCAATGCCATTTTCTTTTGCAATAGAAATGATTTTTGTAAATAAATCCTTTTTGCAAAGGTAACATCTGTTCGTCGGATTGTGGCGGATTTCTGGAATATCTAATTCTTCAGAAGCAACAATAATCTGTTTTATGCCATTCGCTTTGCAAAAATCACTGGCTTCATCACTTTCGCGTTTAGGAAAAAAACTGGAAGTTGCGGTTATTGCAATTGCCTTATCTCCAAGCACATCATGTGCTACCTTCAAAAGAAAAGTAGAATCTACTCCGCTGGAATATGCAACAGCAAGACTTCCAAGAGAGCGAAGATATGCTTTGAGATTTTCAAATTTTTTATTGTATATTGCTTCTATCATTTTCTTCTATATTTTAAGGTATTTCTTTACTTCTTCTATATATTTATTACCAATTGTGCTCAAGGTAAAGCCGCGTCTTGTAATAAAACCAATTTCCATTATGCGGTTGATACTTTCATCTTCTTCTTTAAAAGGAACTGCAATATAGTCGGAGCCGTTGAGTTCTTCGCAGATTATTCCTGAGCAGAGAGTGTAGCCGTTTAAACCAATCATAAGATTAAGAATTGTGGCACGGTCATTTGCTTTAATTGTTCTGTGATATTCTTCGGTGCTTAAAATTTCTTCTGCAAAATAAAAGCTTGCACCATCGCCCTGTTCAAAAGAAAGGCAGGGATAATCTTCCAGCTGCGAAAGGCTGATGTTTTTTTTGTTGGCCAGAGGATGTCCTTTCCATATATATACATAGGCCTTGCAGTCAATAAGGTGATGAAACTCAAGTTCTTTTGATTTTAAAATGCTGGTGATTGCTTTGCGGTTAAAGTCGCTCAAATAAAGAATTCCAATTTCGCTTTTAAGGCTTGCAACATCGTCTATAACTTCGCGGGTTTTTGTTTCGCGGATTGCAAATTCGTATTCATTTGTGTTGAAGTCTTTTACCATTTCTACAAAGCTTTTTACGGCAAAAGAGTAGTGCTGGGTTGAAACTCCAAACTTCTTTTTTATTTTTCCGTTATCGCCATATTTTTCCATTACAGTCTGGTAATCAATATAAAGCTGTCGTGCTGATGTAAGGAATTCTGTTCCGTCGTTTGTGAGGGTAACACCTCGTCCTGTTCTGTTGAAAATTGTTATGCCAAGCTCATCTTCCAGGTCGTGAATTGTTGCAGTAAGTGAAGGTTGAGAAACATAAAGCTTTTCGGCAGCTTTATTTAGAGAACCTGTTTCTGCAATGCCAATTACATATTTGATTTGTTGAAGGGTCAAAGTTTCCTCCTGGATATATTATATCATCTTTTTTTTATTTTTTCTCTGATTGTTGAAAGTCTGTTTAATGCTTCGTTTAAGGTTTCATCTTTTTTTGCAAAGTGGATGCGAACGTATCGGTTTTCTGGTTCACGGAAAAAGGATGATCCTGGAACTGTTCCAACACCAACATCTCGTGCAAGGATTTCTGCAAACTCAAGATCATCTTCATAACCAAATTCGCTGATATCTATCATTATATAGTAAGCACCCTGTGGTTCTGTGTGAGGAAGTCCTATGTCGCGCAGGCCCTGTAAAAACAGATTTCTTTTGTGTGTGTATTTTTCCTGAAGATCTGCATAATATTCGTCGCCAAAACGAAGGCCTGTAACTGCGGCTTCCTGGAGTGGGGCAGCGGCTCCAACTGTAAGGAAGTCGTGAACTTTTTTGATTCGTTCTGTTACTGCCGGATTTGCCTGGGTGTAGCCAAGACGCCAGCCTGTAATTGAATATGTTTTTGAAAGTGAATTACAGGTAATTGTTCTGTCCTTCATTCCGGGAAGACTTGCCATGTAAGTATGAACATTAGGCTTGTAGAGAATATGCTCGTAAACTTCATCTGTGATTACAAAGGAGTCATATTTTTTTGCAAGGTCTGCAATTATGGTTAATTCTTCACGGGTAAAAACCTTACCGCACGGATTAGAAGGATTACAAACGATGATAGCCTTTGGCTTCTGGCGGAAGGCATCTTCCAAAACTGCTGCGTCAAAGTTGTACTCTGGTGGAACGAGAGGAACATAAATTGGCTGGGCTCCGCTCAAAATTGTATCGGCTCCGTAGTTTTCGTAAAAGGGAGAAAATACAATTACCTTGTCTCCCGGATTTGTTACGCTCATCATGGCAGCCATCATTGCTTCTGTGGAACCGCATGTTACTACAAGTTCAGAGTTTGGATCTACAGAGACACCTGAAAAATGAGTGATTTTTGCAGCAAGTGCATCGCGGAAATTCTGAGCGCCCCAGGTTGTTGAATACTGATGAAAATCTTCTTTTGTTACCTGTGCCAGACGGTCAAGAATAGGGCGGGGTGGTTCAAAATCAGGAAACCCCTGCGAAAGATTTACAGCACCGTATTGATTCGAAATGCGGGTCATTCTGCGAATTACACTGTCGGTAAAGGTTGAAGTTCTTGATGAAAGTTCTGGCATGAAAGCCTCCTATTTTACATAACTGATTTTTGGATTCAAAATTCCCTTCTGGTCAAAGGCTGTTTTTATTGCATTCATGAGGTCTACATTGGCGGCAGGGGTCTGGGCAAAGAAATAACTTCGTTTGCTTACACCAAGTCCATGCTCGCCGGAAATAAGGCCTCCAAGTTCTTTTGCCTTAGCATACAGTTTTTCAAGGTTTGCGTTAAGTTCACTTTCCCAAACCTGTTCGCTGCGTCCTCCACGAACTAGGCAAAGATGAACGTTTCCGTCTCCTGCGTGTCCAAAGCTTATCATCTGCATGCCGCTTTGATTTTCAAGAACGTTTACATATTCTACAAAATCGGCAACGCGTGCAATTGGAACAACTATATCAAGCGGTTCCTGTTCGCTTACTGCTTCTACAGCCTTTACAAGGCATCCGCGGATTTTCCAGATGTTAGCAGAGTCTAACTCAGGAGCGCTTCCGTCAAGAATTATTACACGTCGGCTGGCTCCTTTTAATACCTGACTTAGCTTTTCAATTGCACCGTCAATTTCTGCAGCGGCACCATCAAAGGTCAAAAGAAGATATGCAGCGGCCTCCGGATCAGGATATTTTAAACCAAGAAAATCTTCGCCAAGTTTTACAACCTTACGTTCAATAAACTCTACTGCTGTAGGATTTAAGTTCTGACGCAGGATAATTGGAACGGCTTCTATTCCTGCCTGCAGGCTGTCAAAGCTTACAAGAATGCTCTGTGATTTTTCGGGCTTTCCTATAAGGCGGAGAAGGGCTTTTGTAATAATTGCCAAAGTTCCCTCTGAACCAATTACAATATCTTTTATATCAAGGCCTGTTGTGTCCTTGCGGTTTTTTGTTCCAACAGTAAGAACCGTTCCGTCTGCAAGTACGAGTTCAAGTCCCATTACATAGTCGCGGGTAACTCCGTATTTTACGGCACGCATTCCACCTGCATTTGTTGCAATGTTACCGCCAATGCTTGCACGCTTTTCACCGGGATCTGGCGGATAGAAAAATCCCAGACCCTCCACGTATTTTTGAAATTCTTCCAGGATAACTCCCGGCTCTACAGTTGCAGTAAAGTTTTCTTTATCTATTTCAAGAATACGGTTCAAGTGTGAAAGATCCAGGATGATAGAACCGTTATGTGGAACTGTGCTTCCTACCAGATTTGTACCGGCTCCGCGTGGGGTAACAGGTATTTCATTTTCATGTGCAAACTTCAACACTGCAGAAACTTCCTGAGTACTTTCCGGAAAAACAAGTGCACTTGCATCTCCGTGCTTACGTCCAAGCTGGTCACTTAAATATTTGCTCTCGATATCCGGTGAAAAAATTACTCTGGTTGGATCCTGGATTATTTTTGAAAGTTCGCTTATTGCAGTCATGGAAGCACCTCGACGTTTAATTAAAACTCATCAATATCCCAGCCTTCTTTGATGAAGTAGCCACCGTAAGTTTTGTTGAATACATCTTCTGTTTCTTTTGTCTGGAAAGCCTTTACAACCTTACGGAAGATTTCTACCTTTGCAGGATCTTTCAAATCTGCACCACGGGCTGCGATAAGATTCCAGTACTGCTTTTCGTCAACTGATGTATCTTTGAAAATTGCGCTTTCTGTTTTGATACCAAAGTCAAGAGCGTAGTTTCCGTTTACGATTGCTGCATCAACATCGGCAAGTGCACTAGGAATTGTGTTGGCTGCAAGTTCTTTAATAACGATGTTCTTTGGATTTTCTACGATATCTGCAACTGTTGGGTTGAAGCCTGCATCTGCCTTGAGTGTAATAAGACCTGCTGCGGCAAGAACCTTGATTGCACGACCACCGTTTGTAACATCGTTTGGAATTGCAACTGTTGCACCGTTTTTAAGTTCGGCAACTGATTTTACTTTTGAGCTGTAAAGATTAAGTGGAATGATGAAGGTGTTTCCAATAAGCTTTACGTCGTAGTTATGGCTGCCTGCATCGTTTTCCAAAAAGATTCTGTGCTGAAAAGCGTTCAAATCAATTTCGCCGTTTGAAAGAGCGTTGTTTGGAGTTACGTAGTCAGAGAACTGAACAATCTTAAGATTGATTCCTTCTGATTTAAGAGACTTCTGAGCTGGTGCCCAAAGGTCTTCGTAAATTGAACCTACAACACCAATTTTAAGTTCAACATTCTTTGCTTTTTTTGACTTCTTTGATGCGCCAAAAACCGATGTAAGAGCCAAAGCTCCAATTAAAATACCTGCGATAATTTTTTTCATATTAATACCTCTTTGTGTTTTTATTTGTGAAACTTATGTTTCCCTAGTTGTTAGGTAGGTTATAGCAAATATCTATAACTTGTGCTAATACAAGTTTTTTATTGTCAGTTATAGGAAAAAGCTATAACTGACATGATTTTTATAAAGATAAAGCCCTCTGATAGTTTGCATTCATGCTCTGGCAGGAGGCATTAAATTTTTCCTGCTCATCCGCGGTAAGCTGTAACTGGATTACTTCTGCAACGCCATTCTGGTTCAGGCGGCATGGGACACTTGCAAAGACATCCTTTTGCCCGTATTCGCCCTGCAGCAATGTAGAAACCGGAAGAATCCTGTCTTCATTTCCAAAAATTGCCTGAACTACATTTGCAATGCTGGCTCCAATTCCAAATTCTGTAGAGCCTTTTCCGCCAAGAATAATCCAGCCTGCCTGTTTTGCGCGGGCGGCAATGGCGTCAAGGTCAAGCTTGCCAAAACGTTCCGGCTGTTCTTTTATAAGTTCAAGAAGCGGCTTGCCTGCAACTGTTACTGCACTCCATGGAACAAACTGACTTTCTCCGTGTTCTCCAAGTGCGTATGCTTGGATTGATCTTTGTGCATAGCCTGTTTCTTCGCTGATGGCACGGCGTACTCTGGCACTATCAAGCGTAGTACTTGTAGATAAAATGCGGTGATAATCCCAGCCAAGCTTTTCCTGAAGATAATGTGTTACTACGTCTGCGGGGTTCGAAATATTTATGATGATTCCATTGAAGCCGCTTGCCTTGATTTTTGGAACAATGTCCTTAAGGATTTCTACCGTTGCCCCAAGTGTCTGCTGACGGTCTGTCTGACCAGCTGCCATGTCGGGGAGCGGGCCTGCTGCTACAATAAGAATGCCTGCATCTTTTATATCTTCATACGTGCCGGCTTTTACATGAACTGCGCGTCCAAGATAAGTTGAGCTGTCCTGTAAATCAAGTGCCTGTGCAGCAGCCTTTTTTTCATCAATATCTATATAAACAATTTCTTCTGCAAGGCCCTGCGAAATGAGGGCATAGCCTCCGTGACTTCCAACATGACCCGCACCAATAATTCCAATTTTTCTAACGCTCATATTATCCTCCTAGTGTTTGTTTCGTTTAATAATTTTATTTCCGCCAAGCTGTACCAGGTTTACAATAATTACAAGAACAAAAATCGTAAGCCATGTAACATCAAGCTGGTTTCGGTCATGACCGTACATGATTGCGTAGTTACCAAGTCCACCTGCACCTACTGCTCCGGCCATTGCTGTTAGTCCAATCAAACTTACAAGAGTGATTGTTGTACCTCGAACAAGCGGCCCGATACTTTCGCGCAAATACACACGGAAAATAATATCTACAGGAGTAAGTCCCATGCTTTCTGCTGCTTCAATCAAACCACCGTCAACTTCTGCAAGTGCAGTTTCTACCTGGCGGCTGAAGAAAGGAACACATCCAAAAATCAGCGGAACAATTGCACCACGAACACCAATGGCTGTTCCCATCAAAAGTCTGCTCAGCGGCATAACACCTGTAAGCAAAATAATAAAAGGAATTGAACGGAAAAAGTTTATTGTCTTATCAAGAATCTGATAGATAACTTTGTTTTCAAGAATTGACCCCTTTTTAGTTACAATGAGCACAATTCCAAAAACAAGTCCTATTGCAAAGCTTATGCCGCCTGCCCAGAGTGTCATTATAAAAGTTTCAAGCAGCCCGTTAAAAAATCGCTCCGGATGAGCTGAAACGTTTGGTAAAATCTTTTCTATAATTTCTGTCATTTGAGTACCTCCACTCCAACGCCCTGCTGTTCTATGTGAGCAAGTGCGCGTTTTACAATATCAGGCTTACCGCTTACGATTGCTACAGTTCCGCCAATTGGTGCGTCCTGAACAATTTCTACATCTGCAAAAATTATGTTGATTGTAATTTCGTACAGGCGCGACATTGCAGAAATAATCGGCTCGCTTACGTTTTTCTGGATAAACGTAAATCGCACCAGAGTTTCGTCTGATTCTAGTTTTACAACAGGCGAATCTTCTTCAATAAGCTTTTCGATTTTTGTAAGGCTCGAAGTTGAACGGATAAATCGCTTTGTAACTTCATTCTGCGGGTTTGCAAAAATATCAAAAACTTCTCCCTGTTCAACAATAATTCCGTTTTCCATTACGGCAACCTTTGAACAGATTTCTTTTATAACTTCCATCTGGTGAGTGATGATTACGATTGTAAGTCCCAGATCTTTGTTGAGTTTTTTGAGCAGCGCAAGAATTGAACGAGTTGTCGTTGGATCAAGTGCACTTGTTGCTTCATCACACAAAAGAATATCAGGATTATTTGCAAGCGCACGGGCAATTGCAACACGCTGTTTTTGTCCACCGCTAAGCTGAGAAGGGTAGACTTTTTCTTTATCTTCAATTTCAACAAGTGCAAGAAGCTCGCGAACTTTTTTTGCAATTTCTTCTTTTGAAAGTCCGCTGTGTTTGAGCGGAAATGCAACGTTACTAAAAACAGTACGGCTTTTCATCAAATTAAAATGCTGAAAAATCATTCCGATTTTTTTTCGTTCTTCACGAAGCTCTTTTGGACTAAGAGAAAGAAAATCTTTTCCACGAACAGTTACGCTGCCTTGAGTTGGTCGTCCAAGCAGATTTATTGTTCGCACAAGTGTAGATTTTCCGGCACCAGAAAAACCGATGATTCCAAAAATCTCACCCTGTATAAATTATAAAACAATTTGATATAGAAATTATAATAAAAATTGATGAAAAAACAATTATAAATGAAACAAGCTATTGGTGTTTTTTAAACCATTCCAATTCTCTATATGTTGGATGTCCATGTTTCTTAGGTTCTGCAGTAAGCGGCGGTAAAGGTTTTACTTTAATATTTACAGTAACAAAATCTTTCATGGTTTTCCATCGTACTCCAAATTCAACAGCCATACTATTTATGGAACGCCCTTCTTTTAAGTATCGTTTAATTTTGGATTTGTATGGAGTTAGTTTGAAACGATGAGGTTTTTCACCTTTCTGTCTGCCTATTCTTTTTCCTTTTTTACGCGCACGTTCTAAACCGGCTTTTGTTCTTTCAGATATAAGAGTGCGTTCAATTTCTGCTGATAATCCAAATGCAAACATTAAGGCTTTACAAGCAATTGAATCATCAAGTTCAAAGTTTTCCTTTATTGCAATCACTTTTATTTTCTTTTTGATGCAGGATTCAAATACATTCATAATCATCATCATTGAACGCCCTAGTCGTGATATTTCTGTACATATTATAAAATCCCCTTCTGTTAATGTTTCGATAAGTTTTCCTAACTTTCTTTTTGACGGTTCTTTCGTTCCAGAGATCGTCTCACTAACCCAAACAACTCTTCTAAGTTTCCGTGTTTTACAATAATTCTGAATCTGAATTTTCTGATTTTCAGTGGTTTGAGTTCCTGTTGAAACGCGAATATAACCATAAATCATTTTGTTATCCTCTTGTTTTTATTATAAATATCGGAAACTGTGATATTAAATAAAAACGGACGGAAAAAAAGCGTTACAAGATTATCTTATTGCAGGAGAGCCTATATCGTTTCCTTGTGATGTTTCGTCTACTGGCATTAAATATTATGACTTGCCAAGCAATTTAGCACCACCAAGCAGTTTGAACGGCAAAACAATTATTGGATTTATAGATAGGACAGCAACATATAGAGTGGCGGTGTTAGGTGTTGGAAATAACAGAATTATTTATTATGTAAACACAACATCTTCATTAGAAATAAATGGTTTTGTTATTCCAATATATAAATAAAACGGACGGAAATAGAACAAATAAAAACTGGCTTGTTTTTGAAAAACAGGTTGATTGTCCTTGTGGGGAAAGTGTTATAGATATATCTTCAAATAACTGTTATATGGTTGTTGCTTCTGGTAACAATTACGGTAGAGGCTTATGGTTTGTTGTGCAAGGTTACAATGCGGCAACGTTAATAACAAGAATTACCAGCACAGATTTAACTCTTTCGTCTACATCTTTTAGGAGTATAAATGTAAATAATGCTGGTGCTGGCACTATAGGTATTAGATTTTATAGACTACCATAGAATGATTCTTTTTTAGGTCATTTTATACGGACGGTACAAATAATGTTAACCAAACAAAAAAAAGAGGGCAATTTCCAAATGGGAATAATGGAGAAACAATAGATTTTCCAATTGACAATGGAAAAATCTATTTAGTATATAGTGCAACATATTCTGGAAGGTATTGTGTATTTCTGATAGTGCCTGGCTACAATCAAATAACAATAACAAGACTTGTAAACAATGGACTAACCTGTGTTTCTAGTGGAAGCGGAACTAATTTACAAATATCAGTTGGTAGAGATAGTTGGATAACAGAACCTCTACCTGTATTATTAATCTCACTTTAATTTAATGCTACCCAAGGTGTAAATACATAAGAACCAGAAGAATAATAAGCCCCTCGTATAAATAATTTTTGTAAGTTTGCAGAAAAGAATCTTTGGTATCTTCTTAGACTTCCTTCACCAAATGCTATTACTTCTAATACATTGTTATAGCAATTATTTATATTAGGTTTATTTGTACAAGAATCAACATTCTCCATATAATAAACACCAGCATCTGTAATAGTATTTAAGTCTTGATTTGTTAAGTGTACTAGTTTTTTATTATTCCATAAAGTATATATTTTTGTACCGTCCGGTTATAACAAACAGTAAATTTTAATCTTAAATGATTGAGCGTTTCCAGAATTATGGACTGTTATTTTGTTAGTAGAACTGCTAAAACTTACAGAACATTGGAAGTGATGCACTTCCATAAGTTTCTTTTCATAAGCATTATACAGAATATAAAAAGCACAGGCAGAACCTGGATAATCCGGTTCTATAAATATTTGATATATTTTATTGCGTGTCATATTTATATTTATAAAACCTATATCTATTTCAAAATCTGCACCAATAGCCATTGTCTGACTCACTGAATAAACAAGATTATATCGTTTGATGCTACCGTCCGTTTGTTTTAATATTCTGGTTCAACAAGCGTAATATTTACATCAATTACAGTACCATCTGGAATTGTAACTCCATCTGCTCGTCTGACATAAATAACAAGACTATTTAAACTATTATTTTGTACTGTAAAGATATAATTCAAAAAACCTCCAGACCTGTAAAACTCTGTAATTTGAGCACACACATTTTTGTTTAAATTATGAGACCATATTGCGTATTGTAAATTTACAGTTAATGATACAGCTCTATAAGAATAAGAACGTAAAACTTTTTTACCGTCCGTTTTAAATATAAACTATCGTAAGGGTTAATTCTGTTCCAAACGAAACTTTCGTTCCTCCAACATTCATACAATAAATTACCCAATAGGTATTATACACAAAAGGGTTGTAAATCTTATTTGAACCATAAACAGAAATTATTTTGTTTGGCAAATAAAGTGGTATATTTATATTACCATTCACATCAACTTCTGCTGTTACATTAACAATTTTAACTTTCCTTCCGTCCGTTAAGAATTAAGATTAATCAATAGCCGCTGGCGTGTTACACTTGTAACTCCATTAGTAGTTGCCAACCTTATAACAAACAAATATTCTCTTGTCATTATTAGGGCAATTCCATAATTACTGTGTTTATATCCCCACCATCTACCTTCAATACTGGATTGAGTGCTACCTTCAAAAGGTTTGTATGATGAAACAGAATCATAGGAGTTAATAACAATATCAAGAAATGCTGTTGGAACAAAAGTAGAATCAGTATTGTATTTTTTCTTATTTGTTGTACCGTCCGTATAGATTTCATACTAAAGATACTTTCAGAGAAAGGTTTTTTATTTTTGTTTTTTGTATATTTAAGATACCTGTTTTTGGAGGATTAATATATTATGAAAATAGAACTTAGTCTTTTGCCAGAAGAATACAATCTTGTTCACAAAGGCCTGTCAAAACTTTCAATAGAAGAAGCTTTACCAACTTTACAGAACATCATAAGACAGGCTCAAGACCAGCTTCCTGCAGACAAACCAGTTGCAAAGGAGGATACAAATGGCTAATGAAATTCAGTATCGTAATCATACCGCATATAACAACGGAACATCAGCAGAGAACAACATTAAGTTGTTAGATATTACTCCGTTTCAGCACGAAGATCTATCAAGTGGAGTAAACAAACTTGGTAAAATGCTTGTTGCACAGTCATTCTGTGAACCAGTCGCAGTATGTAATTCAAACAATCCGCAGAATGGTGCTTATACTGCAACCTGTCAGAACTATCCCGATTTTGCTTTAAGCTATCAGGATGCACAGCAGAATACTCATTATTTAATTGGTTTGAAAATCCGTGTAATCTTTACTTACGGAATTACTTACGGTTCAGTTTCTGGCGGTACATATCCGACATTAAACATCAACGGAAGCGGTGCAATTCCTATGCTCGCACAGGGCAAGACAATGGCAACAGGTGCTGCATCTAATGGACAGACCCTTGAGTTCACAGTAATTCCTTATGGCAACGGTATCGCTTTTGATGCAGATTCAAATGTAAGAGAGAGTACATCTGATTATACAATCTATACGGACGGTATAATAGAACCAACAAGAACTAAAAGCAAGTTCTATACTTCATACAGAAAAGTTTCCAGCGGATATTTAACATCCTCAAATAAGGTTATAGATATAAACATATATCAAAGTTATGACTATCGTTCTACAATTGGCTTTATGATAAATATAACGGCAAACAATGTTTGTTACACTTATTTATTATTTTGTGTAGTAACAGATAATGTTTATGGCGGTATATTTTCAAGTATCATTCCTCTCCAGGAAGCATCTATTGCCGCAACTCTCTCTAGTATAATGCACGATAGCTCTCATTATGAAGCAAAGGTCTCAATGAGTATTCCTTCTGGAGCAAATATGCGTGCTACTGTCCGTAGTTTGGACTTTATAGATTTTTCTCTAGCAATAGCTTCTCAGTAATTAATTAAACCGGACGGATTTAGGGCACTTTCTCAAAATAAAATTATCAACTCTTATCCTCTTGTTACAAAAGATACTGCTAATATGATTAATAACCAACAAAAGACTTTTCAGCTTGGTTCTAACAAGTCTTATATTTTTATTGAGTTTGGTACTTATTCAACTGCTACAAGCTGTTTTGCTATTATTTATACAGGAACAGGTAGAAAGAAAATATCTGAATTATATATGACTGGATGCTCTTTAGCAATTTCTAACTCCAATGTTTTGACTTTTACCTATACATATGGTTCAAATGATTCTTGTGCTTTTGCTTTACTAGAATTATATTAGATAACCGGACGGAAAATATGAGTATGCAACAAACTATATAAATCCGATTCAAATTACTTTAGCTAATAATACAAGTTCTTCAAAAATATTTTTATTAGGAAAGTTGCAAGCCTCGCAAGACGGACGTGCTGGTGTTTGTTTTGATGTTACGTACAGACGTGTAGACACTGTTGGAAGAATATTAGGTGTGTTCCGAGCAGAAAATACAGACAGCCAATACTTATGTTTCACTCCAACTTATATACCTGTTACAATGGATTTATATGTGGTAACAAATAGCAGAGAATATAATATTTATTGTGAAGTTGCAGGATATACTCCAGTAGTAAAAATTACTTTATCTTCATTACTTAACTTTGTAAAAGACGTGCAAGAGGTTACATCTAAAACAGGAACTAGAATTGTATACTCTCCTTTATCTTTGAGATATATAGCAAAAACTGTTTAAGAAAAATCAATTAGTAATGCACTGTATTTACAATTCGTACTAAATTTGATAGCAGTATTATCCTCATCGTCCGTAGTAGCTGTAATTACATTATTTGCAATTGTTTGTACATAAGTGTAATTTTGGAAAATATTATATTGAGCAATACATAAACAATAATGATTAAAATTTGAAGATAAATTTGTTGCAATAATTAAATATTTAGCATTTGTTGTTTTATTTGGGATAACAAATTTGTTTGTAGTAATCCACGTTCCTGTTTTAAAAAATTGTAAAAATGTAAGAAGATTCTTTGTGTTTCCATTTACTACTTTTCCGTCCGCTTGTTTTGCAATATATTCAATTGAGTATATTGCTGTTTGAATGTTTCTTGTATTACCAGTGTATGCAACTAATTGTCCGCTGTCATTTATATCCAAATAAACCTGATGCTTGTACTGTCTGTGCTGTCTTTTGGATAATCCCAATAATGATCTATATCTCTATAAAT
>JBGVAV010000154.1:0-13659 GCA_045224915.1 Treponema sp. | reverse complement strand
ATTATCACATCAGAAGGGATGAGGGCAAGTGCCTTTTTCAAAAGGGCAAAGTATTCGTCCATCTGCAAAACTTCGAACTTTTTCTGCTCGTATTCAACTGCAAGGTCGGTGTCTTTAAGAACATAAAGGCACATTATTTTTATTCCATCAGTGCCTGCATCCACCGCAGCCTGCACGCTATTCATCATGTCTTCTTCTGTTTCGCCGGGCAGCCCAAAAATCACATGAGTTACGACGTGTACAGCCGGAGCCATCTTGTGTATGCGTGTTACCGCGTCAAAATAAACGTCATTCGAAAACCCGCGCCTTATGTATGTAGCCGAGGCCTCGTTTGAAGTCTGGAATCCCAACTCAAGCTGAACAAAATGCTCCCTGCTAATCCGGTCCAGTTCCTGCAGCACATCATCGCCAAGACAATCAGGCCGAGTTCCGAGTGCAAGACCTTTTATTCCTTTATAAGAAAGCGCCTTGTGCCATTTTGCAGAAAGCTCTTTGAGGTCTCCGTAAGTGTTTGTGTAATTTTGAAAGTAAGCTATAAAAGTATCTGCACCCTTAAAACGCTCCGGAATATTAGGCTCAGCCATATCAAACGGTACAGTAAATTCTCCCGACCCGCTTTGACTGCAAAAAATACATCCGCGAGTTCCTTTAGTTCCGTCGCGGGTAGGGCAGGTGCAGCCCGCATCAAAGGTGAGTTTATAAACTTTTGTTCCAAAGAGATTTTTGTAAAAATCGCTTACCCAGGTGTGCATAATAACTTTATAAATTTTATCATAATTATTGTCCACACTCAATTAAATCACTATAATTCCCTTATGTTCAAAAATTATCTTTGGATTTTCTTTATTTCGATGGTGCCTCTTATCGAGCTTCGTGGTGCTATTCCTGTTTCGCAGGCACTCCAAATGCCAATTGTTTCATCTTATATAATTTGTATCATCGGAAATATGCTGCCGGTTCCAATCATTTATTATTTTGCCCGAAGATTTCTGGAATGGGGACAGGATAAAAAAGGCATAGGCGGAATCTGCCGATTCTTTCTTGTGAAGGGAACAGCCGCCGGAGAAAAAATGCAGGAAAAAGCAGGCCGCGGAATTTTTATTGCACTCATGCTTTTTGTTGCAATTCCAGTGCCGGGAACAGGCGCGTGGACAGGAACTCTTGGTGCCAGCCTTTTAGACATGAAATTCAAAGAAACAGTAATTGCCGTAATGCTCGGAGTTTTAATTGCAGGCCTTATAATGATGGCAGTTTCGCTTGGACTTTTTACAGCGCTTTTTGCCGCAATAGGAAAATAACATGTACCTTTTAGTTTTAAAACAACTCGTAATTATGATCATCATAACTTTGGCAGGTTATATTTTTGCACGTATTGCCAAGGTTACCGACGACCAGCAAAAGTTCATGAGCCGCCTGCTGCTTTATTTTATTAATCCGTTTTTAGTACTCAACAGCTTTAATATGGAATTCAGCTGGCTTAAATTCCGTCAGCTCTGGTTTGCTGCCTTCATTGCGCTCATTCTTCACGGAGTTATGATTCTGCTTGGCTTCCTGTCTTCCAAAGAAAAAATCGACCGCGTAGCCGTTGCCTTTACAAATTGCGGATTCGTAGGCATCCCTTTAATTCGCGGCGTGTTCGGAGACCCGGGCGTTTTTTACCTCATGGGCTACCTCATAGTTTTCAACGTGCTCATCTGGACATACGGCTACTACCAGTTCTGCGGCTCCACAAACGTAAAAAAAATCATCACAAATCCAAACATCATTGCAGTTTGTATCGGGCTTATCATTTTCTGCCTGCCGTTCAAGCTGCCGGAGCTCATCCAAAAACCAATCGTAATGATTGCAGACATCAACACTCCAATGGCCATGCTCCTGCTCGGAATTCTTTTTGCCCGCTTTGAGTTTGACCGAACTTACATCAAGCGCCTTGTGAAGACAATGCTTTTTCGCCTTGTAATTACCTCAATCTGCAACCTCGGCGTAATCCTTTTATTCTACAAGATTTTTGCAAACGTCCAGGACATCCAGATGATGCTCTTCGCCATTTACATCTGCTCCATGTGCCCAGTCGCCACAACCATCCCAGGCCTCGCCGTAGTTTTCGACCACGACAAATCTTTCGCAAGTCTGGTAGTTACAATTTCCAGTGTCTTCTGCATTTTGACAATTCCATCTTTCGTTGCGCTGGCGGAATTTATTATTAGTAAAATAGGATAAAAAAGAGGGGGAAGGTCTTCCCCCTGCGCTGCACTGCGTTGCATCGCACCCCCTTCGCCTAGGGGGCTCGCGCCCCCTAAAACCCCTGCGAGTATAAAACTCTCTTATATTTTTTAGTTTACAAAACAATATAATAGTATTATATTTGTAAACTAGGAGAACACTATGATTCAGAATGAAATTTTTGCACAACGACTTAAGAATGCTCGTGTGATGAAAGGTTATTCTATGGATGAACTGGTTGCTGCTATGGATAACAGTCTTTCTAAGATGGCCATTTCTAAATATGAAAAATGTCAGCTCTCTCCAAGTAGTACTGTTCTTATTTCTCTTTCTAAGGCTTTGGGGCAGCCGGTGGATTATTTCTTTCGTCCTTTTACCATGCAGATTGAATCTGTTAAGTTTAGAAAACACAAAAGTAAACTTGCGGTAAAACAGGAAGAAAGCATTAAGCAGAATATTTCTGATATGTTCGAACGCTATATCACTATCGAAGAGATTTGCAATGCCTCTGTAAAATTTGTTTCTCCTTTTAAAAAGCCGATTTCTTCTTCTGAGCAGGTAAAAGAGGCAGCCCGGAAGCTTCGCGATTTCTGGAATATTGGAAGCGATGGAATTATAAATGTAATTGATCTCCTTGAAGAACATGGCATTAAGGTTATGGAAATTGATGCTCCAGAATCTTTTGACGGTTTGAGTTCTATGGTTAATAATATGTACCCTGTTATTGTTCTTAACAAGGATTTTCCTTCTGAACGCAAACGCTTTACTGCTCTACATGAACTTGGACATCTTATTCTTATTTTTAATGACTCAATTTCTGAAAAAAACGAAGAGACTCTTTGTAATCTTTTTGCAAATGAAATGCTTGTTCTGGAATCTATGTTCAGACGAATTATTGGTGATTCCCGCCGCGAAATTACTTACCCTGAACTCCGTGCTGTTCAGATTCATTTTGGTATTTCCTGCGATGCCTTAATGTATAAAGCTAAAACTTGTGGAATCATTTCTGAGCCCCGTTACAAATCTTATTGTATTCAAAAGAACAGAAATCCCGCATTCAAAGAACGAATTGAACAGTCTTATTATCCGCAGGAAGAGTCAAACCGTTTTAATCGTCTTGTTTATAATGCACTTAGTCACGAACTAATTACTATCTCTAAAGCTGCAAGTCTGCTTCATACAAGTGTCGAACAGGTTCGTGGAGACTTAATGCCTGTATGATAACAGAGAGAATAGTTATCAGCGATACAAATATTATTCTCGATTTATTGTTTTTAAATATGCTTGATGACTTTTTTTCTTTACCCTGTGACATCTGTACTACTGATTTAGTAATTGATGAAATAGTTCAGCCAGCTCAGCAAAAGATAATTGATTCATTTGTTAAGTCTCGAAAACTAGAAGTTGTACAGTTTTCTCCTTCCGAATTTTCTAATATCACTAATCTTTTTGTAATGAATCCTAATAATGCTTCTCTTACAGATTGTTCTGTCTGGTATTATGCAAAACAGACAAACGGAAGATTATTAACTGGTGATGGAAAACTCAGAAAAGCAGCAGAAAATGACAATGTAAAAGTTTCTGGTATCTTGTATGTTTTCGATAATCTTATTGAATATGAAATTCTTTCTAGAAACAAAGCTGCTGATTTACTTGAAAATCTAATAAAAGTAAATATGCGTCTGCCAAAAGACGAATGTGAAAAACGTATTTTGACTTGGAGAAATATTTCTTTACAATCCAATTCCCCTAATGTAAAATTAACTATTACCTCAAACAATCGGAGTCAAAAATGAAACACCGTAAATCTTTATTAAAAACTACTATACTTTTGTTAGGGGGGGGGCTGCTCGCGTTAACTAGTCTTACCTCCTGCGAAAACTTTATGAAAAGCGGGCAGGTGCGCGATGAAATTGTAGACGCAATTGCTTACAATAATGCTCCGTCTTGTACTGTTAATTTTACCGATGAAGGAATGGGTGAGTTCCTTGGAAACAAAAAAGAAACCTTTAAAGTAGGTTACGCCGCACAGATTCAGTTTGAAGTAAATCAGGATGATTATCATTTTACAGGCTTTGAAGCCGTAACAAACGACAGCGAAAAAACTCCGCTCTCAGATTCTGTAAAATTTGAAAATGCCGATGATGACAACCGCAATGCTTCAAAAGGTATTTACAAATATAACGTTACAATCTTAAAACATAACAAAAACATTTTAATCCGCCCGGTGTGCAAGCTGCTTCCAAAAATCACCCAGATAGCTCCAAAGTTTGAGTCCAGCGGCTGTGATCAGGACACACCAATTCAAATTACATTTAATAAGGCTGTTAATTCCGAAACCTTTGATCCTGCCAGTATTTCTATTTTTGCAGATGAAGATCTTGCTCAATATTTCAACACACCGCAATTAACAAGCGATAAAAAAACAATTTATATTTCTCAAAAAGAACTTATCCTCAAACCAAATGACACAAAGAATTTTCTTAACATAGAAGTAGACTACGATTTTACAAGCCTTAAAGACTCAGATGGTCTCACTCTCACTACACAGGGAACTCATTCCTACAAAATCAACAAAAGTTTTGGCGACCAGAAATTTGTTAAGGTGCAGCCACAGACAGACGATGCATACGGAAAATTCCTTTCAACCGAAGAAAAAGACTGTACCGTCGGCTATACAATAGACATTCAGTTTACACTTAAAAAGCAGGATTACAAGTTTGTAAAGTTTGTTCCTGTAATTTCCAACGGTACCACAGAAACTTCAGCCGACTGCGTAATTTTTGAAAACGAAGAATACGACGACCAGACTGGAATTTACAAAGCAAGTGTAAAGGTTACTAAAGCACTTAATGATAAGGAAAAGATTATCATCCGTCCGGAATGTATGATTATTCCAAAAGTAATTTCATATACCCCTGTTTCTAATAAAACCTATCCAAATATTCCAATTGAAATAAATTTCAATGTACCTCTTACAGAGTCAGTTTTTAATGATATTAAACTTTCCTATTACGACACAGATATAACTGACTTTTTTGAAGATCCTTATTTTAATACAGATAAGACAAGTATTACTTTTAATCCAAAACAAGAATTCTTTACATTTGTGATAGAAAAAAATACACCTGTTGTGGATATATCCGTATCATTTTCAAATGATACTTCAATTAGTATTGGAAACAATAATGTCACCCCTGCTTTTGAAAAATTTGCAGTACACTATACTACAGAAAAAGATACTACTGCTCCAAGACAATATGATTTTATTGTTACAAGACATGAAGTTTCTGTTGAAACAGCAGCCTCTATTGAAGACGAAGAACGTTTTACGCTTGAAGATTTTTGGGTTTCGGCAACTAAGGACGGAGAGTTTGATTTGGATAATTATGATAAAGAGCAAATTCTTCAAAACAGAACAAGCGGTATTATATACATTTATGGTCATTATCTTGATGAAGGCTCTGGCGTAAAAACAATAATTGTAACAGAACAACGTACACATGATGAGGATTCTTATGATGTTATAGAAGATCCATCTGAACCAGTGTTATATACAAAGAATTCTCCGGGAATAGAATTTATAAATGATGGCCGGGGAAGTACCTTTTTTTGCATAAAGCATAATCTTTCAAGCGAAGATGGGGCTATAAAAGTAAACGTAAAAGTCTGCGATTATTTTGATTTACCATCTGAACAAAATTTTATTGCAATTAAAATAAGCAAAATGTATTTTCCAGAGTTATATGCATATAATCTTCCAAAAGATTTTAACGGGAAATTTTCACAAACTTTTTCGGAATATACAGAAAATGCAAAAAATTTAAAGATTTATAGAGAAATGGAATTAGATAGATATTCATACTATAATGAGCAATATCCGTTAGATCTTGCAGAGTATATTTATGGAAGTGCTTTTATTTCTTCGGGAGATTTTAAGTTATTCTGTGAATATATAAATTCAAGCGGAGAATTGGTAACACAATCTTTTTCGGCCTACGACAGTAATACAAATTACTGGAATTTAGACCTTGATGTTGAATCTTTGTCTGAGCTTGCTATAAAAATTATTGTAGAGGATGAAGATTTAGGTATAAGCGGGGAAAAAGATTTTGTTTTTCCTCCGGAACTTATTGTAAACCAGATGATAAAGTATAGTAGTTACAAAAAGGTGACATTCGCCAGTATTTCAGGAGCTTACTTTTCTGATTATTGTTTAATGCAGTATAGCTCAAATGGAACTTTTGCAAGTTATAGAGGTAAGTTTTCATCTACTGAACAAACTCTTTATAATGACTCCCAATACAAAATTGTTTCTCACTCTGAGTCTCTTTATGGTGATATAATTGATCTGAATATTCCTGATGATCCGGTACCACAGGTTAATGTTACAGGTGTAAGTTTTTCAAAAAGTCAGTTGTCTCGAAACACTGATATGACAGTTACTGTTGCTGAGGATTCATGGGAAAAATATGATATGATTTATTTCGACCTTTCATCACTTTCTCCAGGTGCAAACCATAGTATTGGTAAACAATATTTTTCAAAAGGTAGTTTGACTAAAACTGTTACCGAGCCAACAACTTATTTTTACGATAGCACAATAAATTTTACTATTTATGGTATCAAAGGACAAGTTGGTTCTAAAAAAGTTTATACCTATGATGGGCCAACTGGTGTTGCCTATGATAATATTGCTCCTAATCTTTTTTGGTACCAGAGTAGTTTTGATGAATATACTTTCTATATGGAAGATGAAATAGGTGAACAACCAGATTCAGGCACTGTTACAATAGGTGACAAAAATTTTGAAATGGATGAAGAACATAATTATAAAGTTACAATTCCTATTTATATATTAAAAGAAAATGAGAATGAAAAGGAATGGTACGATGCTTATCCTCGTCTTTATTATAATTATATTCTACGGGATAAATCAAATAATCAAAGAAATCAAAGTTCTAGTATAATGCTTGATCAGTTTGTTTTTCCTAATTTTATTTCAGTGGAAAACTCAGATACAACCTGGACTTTTTCGACAGACCGTTTAGAAACAAAACCGACAATAATTACAAAACCTATAGACCCTATAAATGATTACATTATTATCTATTCTTTGGGCACGGACGGAAAGTGGACAGAAATTGTTAATCAATCATATGAACTTCAGGTTGCGGGAAATAAACAAGAGGGGTTTGTTTGTTCTTTTTCTGGAAATTTAACACTTCCCGAAAATTCAATTTTAAAAGTAATAGGTAAACACTGTCGGTCTAACAGTAATAACGATGAGAATAATATTCAGGAATTATTAAAAAAATATGAGTATTCAGATCCGTTTTATTTCTACACCGGTGCTAAAAGCTCCGGTACATTTGACTTTATAATTCCAAACGGAAATTCAAAATCGTCTGTTGTAATTTCGAGCGACAAACCGGTTTTTGTTCATACCGCCGCAACAAAAGTTTCTTATGAAGAATGTAAAGACTGGACAGCACAACAATGGGAGCATTTTAACAGACAGCTTGGAGACACCTACCTTGATTTTGAAACATATCAAAGGCCACAGATATATTCCGTACCATTAGACGAAATAAAAGATTATAAATGCTACGTAATAATCGTCCACTTTGCCGATGGCACCACCGCCATGAGCGAGGTTATGCAAAGGTAACCACGTCATGCGTGGATTGCCACTGCCTGTTTATGCTTTAAGAAATACAACCAGCACTCAATCTTATCTTCCTCCACCCCAAGCATGCGGCTGGCGGCTTTGCGGTAGCATTCCTGCTGGGCGCGGTATTTTTCGGCGTCAATTTCTTTGTCGGATTTGTAGTCGACAATGGTGTAAGTTCCGTCAGGGTTCTCAAAAATTAAATCTATGGAGCCGGTAAAAATGCTGCCGTCAAGATACATGCGGAAGGCCCACTCAGCGCGGTAAAAACGGTCTGCGGCTTTGCACTGTTCGAGCGCTTTTCCTAAATCGCTTTGGGTAAACCATTCACATAAAGTTTTGCAGGAATCAAGCATCTGAGTCAAAATATTTTCATTATCCGGGAGATTTTTTAGAAGCTTTGGGTCCGGTAGATATTTATCGCAAGGGGTACCGTTGGCCTGAGCTTCCAGAAAAGCATGAACTAAAGTACCAAAATCAGCGGCTGTAAAAATGCCGGTCTGCAGATTGTCTTCTGGAGAATCAAAATTTTTGCCGCTGTCACCGTCCTGGGCTTTGGCAGCAAGATAATCTTTTTCAAGCGATGAAGGAGTTTTTCTCTTAGACTCAGGCCATTCGTATTTTACAGCAGGCTCCTGACCAAACAATTTCTCTGCGGCCAGAACGTGGGTCTTTTCTGCTTCAAAAGAATCGGCATTAAAAAGTACCTTCTGCATGTCTTCGCGTTTTACAGGCTCAAGTGCAAAAAGTCTGAATGGCCTGCTATTAATTCTTTCTTCTGTAGAATAATAACGAACAAGATTTTCAATAAGTCTCAGGGACTCTTCTTTTGTTGCAGCTTCTGTTGCTTCGCGGTTCCAGCTGCCCACAATTTCTACATAATTTTCGGCACGGGTAATTGCTACATAAAGCAACCTGCGGAACTCTGCAAGCTCTTCCAAAGCGGCTTCTTTTTCCTGGCGGGCAAAGAAATAATTTTTTGTTCCATTGCCGGGCTTAATTGTTAATCCATATTTAGGGTCAAAGAAAAACTGAGAGTTTGATGAACGGCTTGTAACATTTGTACAGCCATAAACAAAAACAAATCCAAACTGCAGGCCTTTGCTTTTGTGAATTGTCATAATGTTTACCGCATCGCCTTTTTCGAGAGGGTAGGTAAGTTCATCAACATTAATTTCAACATCTTCTCCAAAAGAAGAAATCTCTTTATCTTTAATCTGACTCAGCTGGTCTGCAAACCAGGCAATGCCCTTGTCGTCCATGTCTGTCTGGCGGGCAAGTTCAAAGAGCATATCAAACTGTTCTGCATAAAGGGATTTTTTATAGCTGAACATTGTTTCGTATCGGTAGCCGCAGTCGTTCCATAAAACTTCAAGCGTTTTTGTTAAAGGCCTGCTCAAAGTTAAAAGCTTCTGCTCTTCGTAAAAATTCATGGCAGCAATATATTTTGCCCTTTCATTTTCATCCGGAATATCCTCCGCCTTATCTCCTGCAAGCACCGCTTCAATTGTCTGTTCCTTAAGATTTGCAAAAGGCGAAGCCAGATATCCCGCAAGCGAAATTCTATCCTGAGGATAAACACACAACTGGATGAAATTATAAATATCATTAATCGGCCCGTCAGAGAAAATCGAAGTATTCATGTCCAGCGTGTAAGGAATATTAAAAGCGTTAAGCCATTTTATAAGGTAGCGGCGGTCTGTTCGTCCCCGGTCAAGAATTGCAAAATTCGAAAAAGGATAATTAATGCCTTTTTCTGCCGCCACCTGTTTGAATTTAAGAATCTCTTGTGCAATATGAATTGCCAGCTGATCCTTTTCTCCAAAGCATTCTTTTTTATCAAGCTCTTTTGTTTCCAGCAGTGTTATATCAAGACGTTTACTGTCAGCCTGGTATATTTGAGGCAAGGGAAGTTCTTTTTGAGTAACAGGATCGAACTTAATTGCAGGCATTGTATAATGCGCTTCGTAAAGGGCATCTGTCTGACTGTCAAAAATCAAATCGTTATCACCAAAAATATGATTGAAGGTTGCAAGAAGCTCATTGGTAGAACGGTAGTTGTAGTTCATCTGCAAAAAGCATTCAGGTCCCAAATCTGATTTTAACTTATTAAAGACAGAAACATCTGCACCGCGGAATTTATAAATAGACTGCTTTTCATCGCCAACAAAAAATAGTTTCTGGCAATCCCTTTCGTCATCGTCGGGATCTTTGTTCAACAAAAACAGCAGATCCCTGTTCTTTGCATTGTTATCCTGAAACTCATCAATCATGATTTTTGCGTAGGCGTTTTGTTCCTGCGTGCGAAGGTCTTCCTGTTCATTCAAAATCTTCAGTGCAAGCTCAGAGATATCTGCAAAGGTCAGATTTCCTGTCGAACGTTTTGAGGCATTCACAATTGCCGTAAAATCATCAAACATCCTGTATAAATCAATTGTTTCGTCAAGCTGGGCCATATAAGCACACAAAGGCATTACTGGTTCCATGAATTCTTCACGCAGGACTTTTTTAGCACTCTGCAATCCCTTTGTATGCCCACTGCGCGGGAACTTCATTTTGCCAATTTTTTTAAGATAATCATAAAGCTGTGTGGCTCGTTCCTGTGCCTCGTAAAACTCTTCGGTAGAAGCCGGGTTGATTTTTGAGAGCATGTCCAGAATTGCAAAAGCCAATGTGATATATTCGTTCTTGCCTTTTGCATCAAGAGCTCCGCGGCATTCTCTGCCAAGTAATCCAACATAATTTGGAAGGCGCTGCATTGCAATATTCCATTGTAAAAGGAGCTCCTTCTTTTGAGCATCAATTTTTGCAACAAAAAAATCCTTTGGATCTGCAAGCGTTGTATATTCATTTACTGCCTGTGCAAGAATTGAATATGCAAAAGCTTCAAGCTGACCTGCCTGCGAATATTTTTGAACGCAAGGCCTGTCTTTGTTTTTAAGCACATAAGGAAGTGCAAGCTTTTTTATATCTTCAAGTGAATCGCTTCCACCTGCTGTAAAGTCGGGTCGTATGCCATAACGATTTGCGGCCTGCTTTACAATGGAATTGCAGTAAGAGTCTAGTGTCTGAATATGTGTGTCCGAAAATTCTTCGAGCGCAAGCTGTGCCCGTTTTTTTTCTGCAGGCGGAGTTTCGGGATTTTGAGCAAAGAACGAAAGTGTTTTATAAATGCGCTCGTACATTTCTCCCGCTGCTTTTTTTGTAAAAGTCAAAGTAAGGATTTCCGGCGCCCTGATATGCTCTGACATTACAAGCCATGCAAAGCGTGTTGCAAGAACTTGAGTTTTTCCAGAGCCCGCACCAGCTGCAACAATTGTGTTGTCAGTTCTGCAGCATACAGCCCGTTGTTTTTCATCAAGCTTTTTATTTATCTGTTCAAGAAGGTCAAGATATTTGTAGTCGCTCATTTTGCCCTCCCTGCAATTGTATAATTTGTTCGGCAGATTGATTTGTATGAACAGCCGCTGCAATCTTCAAAGGAGTCTACGTCTTTAAGCGGATAATCTGCGTTCTTTACACATTCTGCAAATCGTTCTGCGTATTGTTCAAAAGCCTCGAGTGTAGATTTATAGTTTTCAATTTTTTTTGCGTCTTTGGTTGCATCAACAACAATTGTATTTTTTTGAGGACCGCTTGGTTTTATTGCAAAAAATCCTGCAAGGCTGATATCCTGGACTTTTTCATTTTCGCGCATAAGAGTGATATACATTGGAATCTGAAAATCGGCCAGCGTTCCGTCTTCCTGTACATTTGCCTGATATTGCTTTGGCATTGCACCGCTTGTGTTTTTGTAATCAACAATAGTCCAGCCTAAGTCGTCGGAATTTGCGTTACCTCCGTTAAGAATGCAGTCTATTTTTCCGGTGTAGTTCCATTCGCGGTCTGTGTCGTTTCCGCTGTACCATTTTTCTACGCCCTTTACTTTGTAGCCGCCAAACTTGTTGCAAAAATCCTTTAAGAAATCAATTATTGTTTCGGTGATTGTTGAGGTTTGTGATTCAAGCATTTGAACTGTAAGAGGACTGTCGCCAAAGCCTTGCTCTGGATCTTGGATTGCCTGTAGTGCAAGCTCTTCAATTAGTGGAACGAGCTCAGACTGATTTTCTATAATTCCATTCTGGACATCAAACATTGGAAGCGTAAGATTATTTTTCATAAGGTAGCTTCCGTACAATTCAAGGATTTTGTGATGGATATTTCCCATGTCGTAAGTGCCGATGAGTGAAGTAGAAAGACTGTCTGGTTCAAGCTTAAGTACTGTAGAAAAAATCCATTGGCGCGGACACGGAAAAAACTTTTTCATATCTGACTGCGACAGTGTAATTTTTTTATCGGCCTGTTCTGTGGGTGTATGCCTGTTTCTGTTTTCTATAAGATGATATTCAATTTTTTTCTGGAGAGAAGCAGGAGTTGTGTAAGGCAGCGGTTTCTCATAACGATTTTTGTTAAAGGTGTTCCAGCGTTGGAACTGGTCTTTTTGCTGCTGGGAAAATTTTGCAAGCCCTTCGACCACGGGGCCTAAAAACCACTTTTTTTCATTCTGAATAAAATCCTCTTTCTCAAGCTCATTCAAAACCGCTTCATAATCTTTTGGTTCGTGGGTATCAAGATAAGTGTGCGCAATTGCAAAGCCTGCAAACGTATCTTCGGCACAGGAGAATAACGGAAGCTCTCCTTGACCCGATTTTGCATAAAGCCTTATAAAAGTTTTTGAAGCATTAAATCTTTTGTCTTCTTCTGTTAGTTGTAACAAACTTCGCTTACCCGCATTAAGGAACGAAAGCCTTTTAAAAGGAAGTTCAAGATTATTCTGACTGGCATCAATTACAAACTGATATTTATAAGCGCTGGCTGCTGAAAGCTTATAAGGAAAGACTGAAATTCCTGTTGCGCTGTTTTGCGGTGTATATGTTTTTTTGCTAAGCTCGTTTAAGAAAAATTCATAAGGAGCATCAACGCTAAGTCCCATCGGCTCGCAATAATTTTTTTCAATTGAAATAAGAGTATTTAATTCCGAAATACATCGGCTTATAATTTTGTCTGCTGTTTCAGAAAATTCAGAAGATTCAAGGTATCGTGTTTTAAAAGCCATCCATGCAACATGAATTGCTGCAAAAGTATTGCTCTTGCAGATTGCATTGATATCTTTTTTGAGACTGTTATAAAAAGTAAGCTCTCGTTCATCCCGATTTATTTTAGAAAGCGCTTCCTTCCAGATATCAATTTTTTTGCCGTCTAGAGTTTCATAGCTGCAGATACAATGCATTCGCTGACCTTCGCGAATAAGCTGTTCCTTTACAGAATCAAATTCTTTTTTCCAGGGAATGTAATTATCAAGCAGCAGTGCCCTTACGCTTGCATACGAAAAATCAGAATTGTAACAGTCAAGAATCTCATTAAAAATAATGCCTGCACAATTTGATGTTAGAGGAAAGCCCGCGCGAATTACAAAAGGCACGCAGTATGTTTTAAGTTCGCGCTCAAGATAAGGACGGTAGGTTTCAAGATCGGGTACGTTTAAGGTAATGTCTGTCCAGGCAGCTTTGTTATCTGCAACTAACTTTCTGATTGCTAGAATTGTCATGCGAAGCTCTTTGCGGGAGTCCTGATATTTTATGCAGGCAGGGTGGGGACCTTCTTCGGCAGGCATTGTAACAAGAGTGATTGCCGGACACTTATCAAAAACGTCAATGTAATCTGCAAAATCCTCCAGAGTTTCCGGATAAATTATGAGCACCTTTTTCTTTGTTTCCGAAAAATCA
>JBGVAV010000153.1:0-27421 GCA_045224915.1 Treponema sp. | reverse complement strand
CAATCTTTACAACACAGCCTTCCCATGTAAACGGCTGAATAAAACCAGGACGCTTCATCGTGTATAAATCAATTGCTTCTTTGCGGGGTTTGATTCCCTGCTGGTCAATTTCTCCACAGTGACAGATGAGCCCGTCGCGAACTGCATAAGTAAGGTTGAGAGGCTGTTCAACTTCATTAGGATCCTGAAGTGTTTCTATATAATCAGCAAAGAAAAGACTGTTTCGTTCATGCCAGAATTTTTTAGGAGCATTGTGACCTTCCTTCTGGTCCAGCAATCCGTTGAGACAATCCTCTCCGTGATGACCAAAAGGCGCGTGTCCAATATCGTGGCCCATAGCAATTGCACTGGCAAGCTGTTCGTTGAGCCCAAGATATTTTGCAATTGTAGAAGCTACCGACGCAACATGCATAACATGTTCCATTCGCGTACAAATATGATCATTGTGAGGCGCATAAAAAACCTGAGTCTTGTGTTTTAGACGACGAAAAGCTTCGCTGTGAAGAATACGCGTATAATCGCGCTCAAAGTCGGTGCGTATATCATTATTTCGCCCATAAAGCGGAATCTCACGTTTTATGGCCTGTTCCCATTTTTCATTTTTCTCATCACATCTGTATTCTAAAAAAGCATTTTGCATTTATTTTACATCCTTTAAATGTCTTGCATCATTCAAAAGCTCAATCACAGGAAGAATCAGCTCGCCTGGTTTATTGTCAAATTTTAAAACAGAAATTGTAGTATGTGGAAAATACATAAGCACTCCGCACATATACGCAAAAGTCTGATTCAAAACTCTGGCCATAAAAGCAGCACTTGAGCCTCCGTGACAAAAAATTGCGATTGTTTTATCTGACTCTTTTTTGCCTGTGCAGCGGTAATATTGTCCTTCGCGTTCATAGCCCAAAGAAGCAAGCCATTTGTCTGATTCTTTTGCAATTTTATCTGCATCAATTGTTGCAAAGTTATCTTTGAAAACCGGATATTCCCGCCAGTCAGCCGACTGAAGATCTTTCCCTTCTTTTATAAGAGCAGCCGCCCCAAGCCAAGGATTCCATTTATTGTCATACAAGGCTCCCTCTCGCCCAAACCGAATCTCCTGCATAAAATTAAGAATCGTCATATTGCCAATTCCCGATGCATCCAAAAATGCCTGCGCCGTCTGCCTTGCCCGTCCAAGTGGCGAACAATAAACTTCATCAATCTCTTCTTTCAAAAGCCGCTGCGCCGCAACCTTCACCTGTTTATGCCCAAGCTCAGTAATACAATCTTTTTCGTAATCCGGGTCGCCGTGGCGGATAAGTATAATTTTCATAATGCACCTTTCTTTCATAATAAACCAAAGACTCAAAAAAATGAAGTGCCGTTCCCTGTCACTCTTGACTGATATAATTGTATGCAGTAATGGTTATAGAAGGAGGCCAACATGATTTTTTTTATTTTTGTAGGCATTCCGCTGATTTGCCTTTTTATTCTGATTGCAATGATTTACAGCGGCAAAAGCGAAGAATCCAAAAACAAACCCCACTACGTTTTCCTCGAAAATGAAGACGGCGAAATTGTCGATTCTTTTATTGATAAATCCGGCATGCATCGCGGTTATTTGAATGATGATGAAGATAAGGATGATTTTCCTGGGGGTATTCGATTGGGGGATAGCGATGTTGTTGTGACTGATGATGATGATTTTTTGGAGGAGATGGGGGAGGATGGGTTGTGATTATGTAAAATCATAATATTACTTATAGAATTTCTCCAAAGTATTTTGCAAGGACATCATCTTTTATTTTTTCAAAAGATTTTAAATCATTATCTTCAAGAATCTTTCCAATGTTTTTTCCATTATCAGCACGGAGTGCATCTTCAAAAAAAGCAACAATACCTGCGGCTGTTATTTGTGCTTCAAGTCTTTTTTCTGTATCTATAATGGAATTTAGAGTTTCTTTATCTAGTTTGCCACTATTTATTGCTGGAATTGTAACTTCCGATTTTATAAGTGTTAAAAGTCGATTCTTTTCTTTTTCGTGTAACTTAATCATTAATTCACGTAAATCACTATTTAATTGTTTTGCGGCTTCTTCTAAAGTGTTGTTCCATCCTTTGTAAATATCTATTGAATATTCTGAAGCATCCGGATGCATAACGGAATTTCTTATGCGATAAACGGATTTTGAAGTTCCTGATTCATCAACAAATAAACGGTAATTTTCTTCAGTAAAGAATTTTGTTTTCGAATTGAGTTTTAAAATATTCCAGTTCTCTATTAAGAAACGCAAATGATAATAAATGTCTTGATGTTGAGTAATATTTGAGAATTTGAAGATTTTTTGTTTTTGTAATTTATCTAATTTGTCATATTCAGTTTTTATAAATTTTTTTAACACAGGAGTAAGAGCATATAGTTTTTCGTATGTGTTTTGTAAAATTCGTATTGATTCCATAATGATTCTCCCTACATTAAGTGTTAACTCGTTCATTTAGATGATCGATTATTTTATATTTCATGTAATATAATTAAATCTGTTGCTCTTCCATTTTTATCTTTTGATTCTTTTGCCTGGGGATTAGGTTCTTTTACAACTTGAAAATCTACTTTCATTCCTTTTTCTAGTTTTCTTTTCTTGCATAATGGATTAACTTCATTCCTATAGAAAAAATAATCTCCAGAATTATCATCACTTGAAATTATAAAATAGCATCCAATCCATCGTTTTATGGTACCTCGTTTCCTTAGTAGATTTTTGTTCTCAATTTTTTCAACAAAAAAAGTTTTGGGACTTTTTCCATCGTCAGATATTTTAAATATACTCTCGAAAGAACTAATGAAATCACGAGCATTTTTTTTACCATAATCTCTAACAGAAAAATCTGGTTTAAGTCTTAAAATGGATTCCCACATCTGTGATAACAAAATCGCATTTGTATTTTTATAATAAGGAGTAGTATCAAATGCTTTTTCCAGAAATTTTTCTATAGCAAATTCTTCCAATTCATTAGAATCATTCTTATTTTCTGTCTGCAAAAGAATATCATCATCTACTTCTTCTAAATCTTCAAAATAGGAAAACTCATTACATGAATTTACCCATATAGGCTGACATTTTTCTTTTTCACCAATACCAATTACTCTTTTTCCTAACTCCCTTAGGCGTAGGCTTAATGAGTAATAACCATTATCCGAGGCAATTAATGCAAAAGTATCTACTTCTTCATGCTTTATGGCTAACTCAATTGCATCCATCATTACAACTTTGTCAACAGCTTGCTCCTGGTCATGATGAAATTGTTGAATTGCCATAATTGGAGTTTTTGTTATCTGATTTTGCCATGATTTTGTATTTGCTATTGACCAATCTGCATATGCTCGTTGAAAAAGGATATCTCCTTTTGTTGATAAAAAAGAGATAATTTCTGGAACAATTTTCGCTGGGACATTTTCCGCATCAAAAAATATTGCGATTTTACTCATCTTGTATTTCCTCTTATATTGAGTTTTCTGTAAAATAATTATGCCTTATATATTTTAGCAAATAGTTTATTTAGGTATACCATGGAACTATCAAAATATACTATTGCTTTTGCAATTTCTTTAGGAGTAAAGATTTTTGCATCATGAATTGCTTCTATAGCCATGTCATTTACTTTAAAAAAATAGGAACTCATATCTTCAATCTTATTATCTGTATCTAATTTCTTTATTATATATGATAATTTATCTTCCTTAGTAAAATTATATTCTCTCTCAAAAGCTTTCTTCAAAGAGACTTCAATACAAGTTCGAAAGATTGCAATGGCCATATTTGATTCTGTATCAATTCTTGACATAGAAGAAATTGCTAAATATCTGACATTGTGGGGAAGATAATAATAGGAATGCAAGTAATAGTAAGCATCAAGTTTAAAGCTTATTGCAGCTTCTTCTGTTGTGGCATCCTCTGCATCGGCAATTGTTCGTTTTGGTATTTGTATATTTATAACTTTTTTTTCTGCCTTATTAAGTAAATACCGTGCATTCTCTTTCCAATGCTCAACAGGCAATTCTTCAAACGCTTTTTGGTACAATTCAATGGCCTGTTTATAACATTTCATGCAATCAAAAGCTATAGCTTCCTCAAAAATAACCATTGCATCACCTGGATATTCCTGCTTTAATTTTTCGAAAATTTTTCCTTTTTGGTCATTTTTTAAAAGCATTTCTTTTCCAGTGGCAATAGAATCCTGCCAAATTTTTCTCCAAACTGCCATTTTTTACTCCCTGCTAATAATATTATAAAAAATATTAATTGATTTCCTTGACAAAAATAATTTTTGGTTTTATTGTTTATTTGAGCACTAAAAGTGCTGCGTAATATTATACCATACTTTTTAGGAGTTTGCTTATAAGGAAAAAATAAATACCCTACGGATTGTTTTTTTAGGGGGCAAAAAATGCTTTTTAATTTCCGTAGTTTAATGGTTTTTAAACCATTATTTTGGGTGTTTATTGTATTTCTTTTGAAGTACAGTTTTTTTCCTTGTGCAGTTTCTATTTGGAACTGTAATGATAAAGCAAACTTTTTTCATTTAACAAAATCTTTTGTTACAGAAGAATCTCTTTATCTTTCACAAAATATTTTATTTTTCTCTATCTAAAATCCGGTCAATTAATTAATTGTCGGGATTATTTATGACTATTTCATTTTGGAGGTAAGAAGATGAAAAGAATTGGTCTTATTGCATGTAGTTGTTCTAAGTTGGGTGAATCTGAGCCAGAGAGATTTTTCAAGGCACAAGATATTTACACAGGTAATACTTTCCGTATTTCAAAGACTATTGGATTAAAGAAGTTTAATTGTGATGATTGGTATATCTTGTCAGCAAAACATGGTTTGCTTGATAAAGATAAAGAAATTGTTTATTACAATCAGCGTTTATCTCATGGGGGTAATACAGAATGGTATGATGAGGTAATAGAAAAATTAAAAGAAAAATGTGATTTACAAAATGATATTTTTTACATTTTTGGTGGTAGTGATTATTACAGAGGATTAATTCCTTCTCTTAATCATTGTTTCGTATTCAATTATAAAAACAGTAATACAATAGATCTCGATTCTATAAAAGAATATTGTTCTGGTTATAAAGTAATTTCATATGAAAAGAATATAACTAAAGCCATTTCTCTTCGAAATCCAGAAGAACTGAATAAAATCCATTCTAAACCGGGATATTACAAATGGTGGGTTTCGAGAAAATACCTTGATTTTCTTCTTGATGCTTTACAAGTATCTTTTGAAGATATTGAAAGAGTTTTGGAAGCCAAGGATGATTTATTTTGCGTATACGTCGGAATTGCTGCAAAAGAATCTGTACGCCAACGATTGAACTGGCATGTAAATGATCCTCATACAGCCTCTCGTGTAAGAAATGGAACTTTATCTACTTTACGCCAAACGATTTCAAGTATTGTTGCGCATAATCAGTATGATAAAGCTGCTACAGATTCGTTTATCGATTCTATGTTTGTAGAATGGTTTTATATTGATGCTCCAATAAAATCAGAAAAAGCTAAAACCGAACTCCACATAACAGAATCGAAATTAATGGCCGATTATTTGCGAATCTTAAATATTCAGGATAATCATCATCCTCTTTCTAAATCAATAAAGACAGCACTTAAGAAATTAAGGAAAGAGAGTAAATAACTTTAAGGAGCCCCTTTATGTCTGAGTTAAATACAATCTACAGCGAACTGTCATCAAATAATGAAATCTCATTACAAACTCTGCAGGCAACAATAAGGCAGCTTGTAAAGAATGCTTACAGAATTGCTTATGGCAGTGCAGACAATTGTGTTGTTTGTGTTGATGATTCTTTAATAGAGATCTTTGAAATAAAGACTGTTGTTGAAGAAGAATATTCTGAACGCCTGGAAATTGAATTGCCGGTGGCTAAATTAATAAATCCTGATTGTGAAGTTGGTGATCAATTGAAGATTTATTTTGATGAATCTCTTCTATCTTCTCGAGACATTTTGAAAGCAACTTCGGAAGTATACAGAAAAACGAATGATGAAGAAAAGAAATTTATCATCAGTTATATTCAGTCTCGTTTAGAAGGATTTGATTTATACAGCACTGAGCCATCAAAGGGGCAGCCGTCAACTGCTAAATTGGTACCGTATTATGAATCTTACAAACCTTTTCATCACCCAGAAGCAGTAACGCCAACGGAAAAGGAATTGGATGAGAAATATGAAGACGGATTTTATGATGCCGGTCCAAATCCATTTCCTTTTTCACCATTTGATTCAGAGGATGACTATGGAGAAGATTCCTGGTCATGAATAATAATCACTCGCAGGCTTCGTGGCCACAGGAGGTTTAATTATGGATGGTATGCATTTTCTTTTATATGCACCGGTATTTTGTGCGATTCTTGGATCTATTGGAGGAATGATTGCTGTGCTTGTTGACGCATGCTCATCTTCTAAATTTGGTTCAGGAAATAAAGCTTTACGTAAGTCGAATAACTCTTTGTCTTATCATAGTTATGGAGAGCCTTCTTCGTTTTATGACGATCATTATCCTGATTATATTTCCAAGATTTCAATGGAAACAGAGATGAAAGCTCATGATGCAAGAATGGAACAGATGATGCAGGAACAAAATAAAATCTTGATAGATAACGAATTACACAGAATCTATGATAGCACTCGTACATCTTTGGCAGACCAGTTGGATCCAAGACTTACCAACATCTTCAAGAATCCTTGGGAAGGTATTCTTTAAAAAGGAGTAAAATATGTTTGATCTTAAACGGTTAAAACAACTTTTAAAAAGCATTTACAAACTGGATGATAAATATCTTATGCCTATTACTAATAATTGGTTTCTGCCTGATGGAAATATTGCAGACGTAACAAAAACATATATAGGCTATAGAATTATTTCAAAGAGAACAGTTTCATATGATTCTGTAGATAATCAAAGAAAATCATATATTAAAATTTTATTTAGATTGTCATTTATTGGAAAAAATGCAGAACAATTATCGGATCAAATACATTTCTGGAAAGATCAGGAAGACATTTTGAAAATACTTGATTCATATCATTTAACACTTGATTATAGCAATATGACTTCTTATACCTATCCCACCCAAATGTTAAAATATGAAATGGCTTGGATCTTTGATTTGACCGTAAAGGCTGATTATTTCGAGGAGTTAAAGTTGCAAGAGCAAAGCAAGAACAGAAAGAAACTGAAGCACCGTTTCATGTCTCTCTTGACTGATATAATTGTATGCAGTAATGGTAATAAAAGAAGGTGAAAAAATGAGAAGACTGATATTTATGATAATTCTGTTAGTCGGTTCGTATATGTTTTTTGCAGAAGAAATCAAAGTAAAAACAGGTGATGTTTTTGGAGCTTCAATGTTGGATTATTTTACTCCGGTAGAGAAATCTGTAAGCGGTGGTGGAAGTGGCATAATAGGATGACTAGGGGACTATGAAATTAAATAAGGAAATATAATATAATTTGGACGAAGAAGTAATTCCGGGGCGTTGCGGGGTGTCCCCGCTAGAGGGGGTAGGACGCAACAACGTGCGGCCGAGGGGCAGGCGCCCCTTTTGCTACTAATTGTCTAAAATCACATTTCTTACTATAATACACATTCATATTACAATTTTTTACAGAGGTATTTTATGGCAGACAAAGAAGTTCGTGTACGTTATGCTCCTTCTCCAACGGGAATGCAGCACATTGGTGGTGTTCGCACTGCGCTTTTTAATTATCTTTTTGCACGTTCACAAAATGGAAAATTTATTCTGCGTCTGGAAGATACAGACCGCACTCGCTATGACGAAAAATATGTTCAGAACCTTTATGATACAATGGCCTGGCTTGGAATTGACTGGGACGAAGGTGGAGATAAGGGCGGTGAATATGGTCCTTATGTTCAGAGTGAACGCTTTGAACTTTACAAAAAATATGCTTATGAACTCGTAGAAAAAGGGGAGGCTTACTACTGCTTCTGTGATGCAGAACGCCTTGACCGTATCCGCAAGATTCAGACTGAAAATAAAATGGCTCCTGGTTATGACCGTAACTGCCGCCATCTTACTCCAGAAGAAGTTAAGGCAAATCTCGATGCAGGAAAACCTTATGTAATTCGTCTTAAGGTTCCAATGGAAGGCGAGACAAAATTCAGCGATCACCTTCTTGGCGACATTGTATGGAAAAACGAAGATATTTCTCCAGACCCAGTTTTGCTCAAGTCTGACGGATTCCCAACCTACCATCTTGCCAATATCGTAGATGACCACTTTATGAAAATCAGCCACGTTATGCGTGCTCAGGAATGGATTCCTAGTACACCACTTCATGTTCAGATGTATCGCGCATTTGGCTGGGAGCATCCTGAATTCTGTCACCTTCCTATGGTAAACGGTTCTGACGGAAAGAAGCTTTCTAAGCGCCATGGTTCAACTTCTCTCAACGAGTTCCGTGCACGCGGATATCTTCCACAGGCTATTGTAAACTATGTTGCAATGCTTGGATGTTCTTACGAAGAAGGAAAAGAATTCTATACTCTTGAAGAGCTTGCTGAACGCTTTAAGCTTGAACACTTGAACAAGGCTCCTGCTGTATTTGATTACAAGAAGCTTGAGTATTACAACGGAAACTATATCCGCCAGCTTTCTACTGAAGAACTTTACAAGTGGACTCTTCCTTTCATTACAGGAACAGGCGATGCTGCTATTGAAGTAAATATTGATCCAGAAAGCCAGCAGCCGTTGCCAAATGTTGGACCTAAGTTCAGTGGTGTTGCAATGGGTGATGACGGACGTCCTTACTGTGTAGACAAGAGCATGAATATGACTACCGAAGATGTTGAAAAAACATTGATGGGTCTTATGCCTCTTATTCAGGAACGTCTTAAGTTCTTGTGTGAAGCTGCAGAAATGGTTCACTTTATGTTTACAGAACCTGCAGTTCCTCCAGCAGATCAGATTATTCCAAAGCGCATTGATGCTGCAAAGACAAAGGAAGTTCTTGAAGCTTCAAAAGAGTTTGTTCATCAGTGTTTTGTTGTTGATCACGAAGCTGCAGAAGAGTGGGCAAAAGCAAAAGCCGAAGAGCTTGGAATTAAACTTGGTGACTTTATGATGCCAATTCGTATGGCTGTAACTGGTAGCCGCGTTTCTCCACCACTCATCGGTTCAATTGTAGTTCTTGGCGAAAAACGCTCGCTTGAAAGAATTGAACGTACTATACAAACTTTATAAAATAAAAGGCTGCACTTTGAAGTGCAGCCTTTCTTATTTTATTACTCCGCTTTTTTCTGGTAATTTGCCTTAATTGCTTCTATAAACAATTTATTCTGATCATTTCTCAATGGAGTAGTGAACAGCGGCTTTCCGTCACTTGGCGAAATGCGGTAAATGTGCATTGGATCTGTTGTATATGCAGGACTTCCAGGATTATTAATCCACCAGTCAAGAACTGCAATAAAGCAGAGTGTGTACTTCAGCAAGTTGGCGTTATTTGCATTTGTATTTGCAGTTTTGTTTTGTGCGCCTAACAAAACATCAAGGCGTTTGCTAACTTCATTCTGAATACCAAACTTGTAATGCTCCCAAGGATTTTCAACCATTCCAACAGGACCACGTCCACTTGCCTGTTTATCGCATTCATTGATTACGAGTGTAAGATATTTGCGGGCATAGTCTGTTCTATGGAAGAGCGGACGATATTTGCTTTCATCACTTGGATGTTCAAGAATAAGCTGGTCAAATTTAAAGTTAGGCATAAAGTGATAAGTTACCTGCCACAAAAGCGAAGTGATTGTTCTCTTACCAATATGCGACTTGTCAAAATCTGGCTGAGAGTAAACTGAGTTTACAAGGTCAAGAAGCGGTTCGCAGTAAAGACGTTCAAAGTTGTCTTCGCGGTAAGCAGACCAGTCATCCATTACAGAAGTAATTGTGTCTGCACCTTCCTTTACATTTTCTGTATTTGTAAACTTGATGTTTCGGCAGCCCTGGAAACAGTCTTCAATAATTCGCTGAAGAACCATAATTACCTGAACAGGATTTTCAGGAGACAAAACGTTAAAGCCATCTTCAAACTTATAAAGCGGCTGGAAATATGGATACAAATCTGGATGCTCATCAAGCTTGTCAAAACCTGCCTGTGGGAACATCTGATTAAGAAGCTTCAATCCTGTAATAACTGTCTGGTCCTTTACACCTTTCTGTGGTGGTGCCGACTTTGGCTTTGGTGCTTCCTTCTGTTCTTCCTTTGGTTTTTCCGGGAGCAAGAGGTCAAACTTGTGAAGGCCTGTGAACTTCAAAACATCAGCAACCTTTACCGAGAAGAAATCTGGATATGGTTCAAAGCTGTCTGAACACATTCGCATCAAAAGCGGATACATTTTCTTGATGATTTCTGTATCAATGTAAAGCCATTCTGTAATAGCCTGTTTTGCCATTGTAGAAAGCTTGTCTTTTGGCGAATCAGGGTAGGCAACCTGGTCGTTGTAAATCTCTTTTATAAGCTTTGGGATTTTGTTGTTGCCGTAATAATATACTGTGATAATTGGCTTGTAGATTGCCTTTGTGTACTGAATCAAATCGCAGGCAAGAATTGGACCCGGTGCATTTTCCAGTGTTGCATATTCGGCTTTAATTCCAGCCATTCCCCAGGAAGCAATCATACGCAAAAACTTAAATTTTACGTCCGGGGCATTTACGATTTTTGATTTGTATGTTGCAGGCGCAATCTGAATAAGTGTCTTGATAACTGTAATGAACGACTCCATGTGTTCAATATCTTTTTTCATTTTATACTGATAGAATTCCGGAAGGATTTTTTCTGTTCCGTTTTTCTGGAGTGTTCTAATAAAATTGAAGATTCCGTAGTTAGGCTTGATTTTATATTCTGGAGACATCATGAGTTTGTCTACCGCAGCGTTAAACTTTTTGTTTACCTGTGGAAGATCTTCTCTTATATGACGGCGTGGTGCCTGATAAGTTGTATTTGGTTTAGAGCCTCCACCAGAACCTCCGCTGCCACCTTTAGAACCGCCTCCGTCTGAGCTTCTGATGATTCGACCAGTTCCTTTTCCACCCTGACCTTGTGAACCGCTGCTTGAAGTTGTGCGTTCATACATTACCTGACCGCCAAGTTTTTTTGCCATTGTTGCAGCTTCTTTTTCGTCAATGAGTCCGATGTTCTTACGGGTTTTATCCAGAGTTCCTGGTTCCCAGTCCGCAGTTCTGTTAATTTCATCAGCCATTTTCTATTTCTCCATTATTAAGTAATTATACTCTCATAGAGGCTCGGGTCAACATTCCCGGAAAGCTCTTGAGCTGAATTTTATTTCCATCTTTATCTAACAGCACGCCTTCAAAGGTGCCGTAAATATGCCAGTTTGCAGAGCGCAGTGCTATAAGATTGAGCGACCTCCAGTAAACCGAAGCTGGTGTAAAGGTCAGATCAATCATACTTTCAGTATCCTGTATAATCCATTTTTTGTTTAGTCCAAACGGATGTGTTGCAAGAACCGAAGGAAGTGCTGTTTTTTGTCCGTCAATTTCGAGGACGTTTGAATTATATTTATCGGGATCTGCCGCATCGCTTGTTGTTGTTGTCATATAAAAAATTATATCTTTGCCGTCTACGTTTCCCATGCCGCATGCACGAAGGCTTTTGCTTAAGGTTTTTGAATAAAAGCGGTTCATTGTCATTAATGCCAGGCCTGATGAATTATCTGGTTCTGCGCCTTTGATTGCAAGGTGACCGTTTATTTTCATTGTAGAAAGCCACATTGCCCAGCAGCGGGATGTAGTAGGGGAAGGGCATACAAAGCTCATGTCGTCGCGCATAGAATCTTCGCGGACTGAATGGAACCAGCCTTCTGAATCTGGCCATCCGGAATTGTGCTTTACATGAAAGCGCATTGCTTTGCTTGCATGTTCCTTTTCCCAGGAGATTTTTATATATCGTGATTTTTTATAGCTTGCGCAAATGCCTTTGTCTGTGCTTTTTGGAATAAAGCGTCGGCGGGTTGGCATTATTGAATGATATACATATTTTTTGCCGTTTGTTTTATCCCAAAAACAGATTTCTGCCAGACCGATTATTTTAAAATCAAAAAACTCTACAAGTCCAATGTATTTTTCTATAGAAAAGTAATAGTTCAGCCGGCTTTTGATTCTGATGTCTGATATTATAGAAGGAAGTGGAATACCTGCATAAGGCGCGCGCATGCCTTTGATATCAAACCTTGGAGAAACGCCTGCAAATGTTCCAAAATGCGCCTTGCCATATTCTACAATGCGAACTGGCGGGGCATCAAAACTTCTTGAATACATCGCATACAATTATAAACGACAAATGCGTAAAAGTGAATAGATAATACGTAAACCATAGTTTTTTCGTTTGTAATATCAGGGTTTTGGATATAAAATAATAGGAAAGGAGTTTTTATGAGCATAAAGGCATTTTCACTTGGCGCGGCTGAGGAAGTTACTGGGTCAAAGCATGTTTTTGATATTAATGGCAGATTTTATATGGTGGACTGTGGTTCATTCCAGGGTAAACGTAAGGAGTCGGATGAGAAAAACCGCAATTTTGATATTGACCACGAACGTTTGGAAAGTGTAATTCTTACACACGGACATCTTGATCACTGCGGACTTTTGCCGTTGCTTACACGCAAGGGATATAAGGGAAATATCTACGCAACTCCTGCAACCCGTGATATTGCGAATCTTGTAATGATGGATAGTGCGCGCATTCAGGCTCATGATGCGGAGTTTTTGGCTAAGCAGGCACGCAAAAAGGGTGAAAAGTTTACATGGAAGCCTTTGTATGATGAAAATGACTGTGTAGATGCTGCAAATCAGATTGTTTCGCTTTCTTATAACCGTAAAATGTATATTTCGCCTGATGTTCAGCTTGAATTTTATGATGCAGGACATATTCTGGGCTCTGCTTTTGCCATGATGACTGTAAATCCTAATCCAAATGAGCCGGAAAAGGAAACCAGAATCCTTTGTACAGGTGATATAGGACGAAAATGTAAGCCGATTATCCGAAATCCTGCTACAAATATGCCGGCTCCTGATTATATTTATCTTGAATCTACTTATGGAAACAAGCTGCACGACAACCACGACCTTGCTATGAAGGAACTTATCCGCATCGTTCGCGATGCCTGCTCTAAAAAGGGTAAAATCATCATTCCATCCTTTGCAATTGAACGTGCACAGGAACTTGTCTTCTATTTACATCTTCTTACAGACCAGAAAAAGATTCCTGTTGTGCCTATTTATGTTGACTCCCCTATGGCAAGCAACGCAACTTCTGTTTTCCGCGTACATCCTGAATGCTACGACGAAAGTGTAAACGAAGCCTTCTTAAAGCATCATAAAAATCCGTTTGGATTTAATTCGCTCACCTTTACTACAAGTGTAGAAGATTCCAAGGCCCTGAACGAAAAAGAAGGCCCGATGATTATTATTTCTGCCGACGGTATGTGTGAAGCGGGCCGCGTTCTTTATCACCTTGCAAACGGTATTTCTAATCCTAAAAATACAATTATGATTGTAGGCTACATGGCAGAAGATACTCTTGGCCGCCGTATTTTTGACGGTCAGAAGGAAGTAAAGATTCTTGGCGATATTTACAAAGTAGAAGCCAAGGTAGAAAAGTGTAACGGCTTCAGCGCCCACGCCGACTACAGCGAAATGATTGAATGGCTCAAAGAAATTGACACCAGCCGCCTTAAGAAAATCTTCCTTATACATGGTGAACCTGATCAGCAGGAAGGTTTTAAGCAACATCTTGCAGAAGCAGGGTTTAATAATGTGGAGATAGTTGTTCCTGAAAAGGTGTATGACTTGTAGTATGTGGATTGCCACGTCGTCCTGCGGACTCCTCGCAATGACGTGGGGCGATGTTCGTCATTGCGAGCCCGAAGGGCGTGGCAATCCACAAAAATAAAAGAATTCACTTGACAAATTACATATTTGTTATTATTATAAAATTGTAATAAGTACAAAAACTTATGCGGGGTTTTAGGGGCAGAGCCCCTAGGCGAAGGGGTAGCGTAAAACGCCGCAGGCGGTTGGAGCGAGGGGAAGGCTTTCCCCTCCCTTGAAGAAACCAAGTTTTTGCATTATTATATAAATTCCGATGCGGAAAGTTTTTCCATGCTACATCGGGTCAATTAATTATCCGGCGGCGACTCACACGAACCGTTGGAAAAGAGGTGCTTTTATGGCTTTACGACCAGAATGGGAAGGATTTAATCCTGACGGTTTATGGACAAGCGAAGTAAACGTTCGCGACTTTATTCAGGCTAACTATACACAGTACGATGGCGACCAGTCATTCCTGGCAGGTCCTACTGCAGCAACAAACAAGCTTTTTAACGAGCTCCAGAAATTACAGAAGGCAGAACACGACAAGGTTTCTGTAGGTTTGGATGGAAAAGAAAGAACTGGTGTTCTTGATATGGATACTGATGTTGTATCAGGTCTTACATCACATCCTGCTGCATACATCTGCCCTGAAGGAAAAGATTTGGAGCAGGTTGTAGGTCTTCAGACAGACAAACCTTTGAAACGTGCATTTATGCCATTTGGTGGAATCAACATGGCAGAGCAGTCTTGCGAAATGTACGGCTACAAGAGAAACGAAGAACTCCATAAGATTTTTACTGAATATCATAAGACACATAACCAGGGTGTATTTGATGTTTACACTCCAGAGATTCGTAAAGCTCGTTCAGCACATATCTTAACTGGTCTTCCTGATACATACGGACGTGGTCGTATTGTTGGTGACTACCGCCGTGTTGCTCTTTATGGTATTGATTACCTTATCAAATGCAAGGAAGAGGACAAGCTCAACTACGGTAACGGAACTATGACAGAAGATGTTATCCGTCAGCGTGAAGAGCTTACAGACCAGATTAATGCTCTTAAAGGCATTAAGGCTATGGCTGCTCTTTATGGTTATGATATTTCTAAGCCAGCTACAACTGCTAAGGAAGCTTTCCAGTGGTTGTACTTTGGTTACCTTGCTGCTATTAAGACACAGAATGGTGCTGCTATGTCTGTAGGTCGTGTTTCTACCTTCCTCGACATCTACATCGAACGCGATCTTAAGAAAGGCGTTCTTACAGAAGAAAAAGCACAGGAACTTGTTGACCACATGGTTATGAAGTTCCGTATGGTACGCTTTGCTCGTATCGAATCATACAACCAGCTCTTCTCTGGTGACCCAGTATGGGCTACTTTGGAAGTAGGTGGACTTGGACAGGACGGACGCGCTCAGGTTACAAAGAACGATTTCCGCTTCCTCCACACATTGGAAAACATGGGACCTTCTCCAGAGCCAAACATCACTGTATTGTACTCAAAGAGACTCCCAGAAAACTTCCGCCGCTATGCTGCAAAGATTTCTATTGATACATCATCTATCCAGTACGAGAACGACGACATCATGCGCCCAATCTGGGGTGATGACTACTCAATCTGCTGTTGTGTATCTGCTACACAGACTGGTAAAGAAATGCAGTTCTTTGGTGCCCGCGCTAACTTGGCTAAGGCTCTTCTTTACGCTATCAACGGTGGTAAGGATGAAGAAGCCGGCTTGACACCAGGTGTACAGGTTGGACCGGAAATTGCACCAATCACTTCTGAATATCTTGATTACGATGAAGTTATGAAGAAGTACGACATCATGCTTGAATGGTTGTGCGACCTTTATGTAAACACACTCAACCTTATTCACTACATGCATGATAAATACTACTACGAAGCAGCTGAACTTGCTCTTATTGATACAAACGTACGCCGTACATTTGCTACTGGTATTGCAGGTTTCTCTCACGTAGTTGATTCTCTCTCTGCTATCAAATATGCAAAGGTTAAGGTTCTCCGCCGTGATATCAACATCACAGACAAGAAGGGCAACAAGATCTTTGCTCCAAATATGGCTTATGACTTCCAGATTGAAGGTGACTTCCCACGCTATGGACAGGATGATGACCGTGCAGACGAAATTGCAGTATGGCTGCTCAAGACTTTCATTGGTAAAGTAAAGAAGCACCCAACATACCGCAACGCAGAGCCAACAACTTCTATCCTTACTATTACTTCTAACGTTGTATACGGTAAGGCTACTGGTGCTCTTCCTAACGGACGTCCAGCTCACGCTCCATTCTCTCCAGGAGCTTCTCCTTCATACGGTGCAGAAACAAAGGGCTTGATCAAGTCTTTGAACTCTGTTGCTAAGGTTCCTTACAAGTACTCACTTGATGGTATCTCTAACACACAGACAATCAACCCATCTGCTCTTGGTCACGATGAAAACGAACGCGTTTCTAACCTTGTAAACGTTCTTGACGGATACTTCTCTAAGGGTGCTCACCACTTGAACGTAAACGTATTCGGTGTAGAAAAGCTTAAGGACTGCCAGGCTCACCCTGAAAAACCTGAATATGCTAACTTCACAGTTCGTGTATCTGGTTATGCAGTACGCTTTATCAACCTTACAAAGGAACAGCAGGACGACGTTATCGCTCGTACTTGCCACGCAAGCCTGTAAGAGATTGTAAGGGGGCCCTGAACCTATCGAAGGGTTCCCCAATCTTTCAAACCGCTCCATTTGGGGCGGTTTTTTTATTTCCAATTCACAAAATCCTATGTTATAATTTTATAAGAGTATGAGTTTTTTCAAAAAACATCTTTTTTCGCATAACAAAGATTATCAGATGGCCTGGTTTATTTCTCTGCTTATTGGAGTAGAAGGGCTTGTAATGACATTAATTTGTCTAAAAGAAGGAAATCTTCGCATGGTTTTGATTTCTGCTTCTTATGCCGTAGCCATGCTGGGAACCTTTATCTATATAAATCTTACAAAACGACTTACACCTTTTTATGTTGTTGTTTATATAATTGCTTTTTTCCTTACAACCGATTTTCTTGTTGATGGCGGAACAGAAGGTTTTGGAATTATCTGGATGACAATTATTCCGCTTTTTTCTGTTTATGTACTGCCATATAGAAGTTTTTTTATAATGAATTCGGGTATTCTTATTATCATTATTCTTGGAATGTGGACACCGCTGAATTCTTTTG
This sequence comes from Treponema sp., assembly GCA_045224915.1. GTDB lineage: Bacteria > Spirochaetota > Spirochaetia > Treponematales > Treponemataceae > Treponema_D. The sequence goes on along the minus strand of JBGVAV010000153.1, from coordinate 10,281 downwards.
TTTATGATTTTAATTTAACGTTCGAAACACGTTTTCCACTTATTTACATGTTTGACTTTTTGTTTGCAACCTTCTTAAAGCGACGCATTTTGTTGACAGAAGAAGAGTTGCGAAATCAAAAAGACTTGCTCGCAACAGAAATTCACCAGGCTGCTACAATTCAAAAAACTTTCTTTCATCAGAATTTCACTCATTTTTCTGACTGGGAAATTGCATGCCGTTGTGTGCCTATGGCCGGTGTTTCTGGTGATATGTATGATTTTTATCCTTCTAAAATCGAAGGCGAGGATTCTTTGTGTGGCGCCGGTGTATTTGATATTTCGGGGCACGGCATTTCTTCGGGCATTATTACTCTGCTTGCAAAAAATATTATTATGCAGGAGTTTTACGAGGGAACTTCTATTCCGCTTAAAGATACTGTTCAAAAAATTAACGACCGCTTTATTTTAGAAAAAGGACCTATAGATAATTACATTACAGGTATTCTTCTTCGCTGCGATGGCGGAAAAATTGAACTTGTAAACTCTGGACATCAGCGGCCAATTCTTTATAAGAGCAAAACTAAATCTGTTTCTTTTGTTGAAAATTCGCCTGAGGCTTTTGGAGCAATTGGTATAAGCAGTTTTCCTTCTGTTTTTGATTCTGTAAGCGTTGAAATGGAAAGTGGTGATGAATTAGTTTTATACACAGACGGAATTGTAGACTGCGAAAATGAAAAGAAAGAATCGTTTGGTTATGACAGATTAAAAGAAGTTTTTAGAAAATCTGCAGGCTTTACTGCCGAAGAACAGCTTGAATTACTTTATCACTCACTTGAAGATTTTGCCGGCGAAGTTGAACCCGAAGACGATAAAACTCTTGTAATATTACGAAAAAAATAGTATTCCATATAATAATAATTTGTTTAGGACTAATTTATGAAAAAAATATTTGGCATTATTTTATCTCTTTGTTTAGCTACTTCTTTTGTAAGCTGCGATTTAATTATGAACCTTGTAGGAAACAAAGACGATCCGAATTCGTCGGAACAGCAAAAGACAGAAGAACCAACCCAAAAGGATCCTGAAGAAATTGAATATACAAGGCCAGAAAGAGATGAACTGGTACATATCAATCCTAAGGCTGCCGAAACTCGTGTCGCAAGTCTCGATTTCATTTTTAACACCGAAACTTTAGGTAAAACAACAATTGTTATAAGACGAAGCGAATGGAACAAGCTTTGTAATGATTACCGATATTTTTATAAAAACGAGAACTGCGTTCATGCAGAAGATTATATTTATGAAAAAGATGGAAAAGAATGGGATCTTAAAGATGTAGGCTTCCGTCTTCGTGGAAATACAAGCCGTTATTGTCCGCAGGGACTTGATAATGGTCGTGAACAGGGGCAGATGAATCAAGACTGGAACGGTGATTATTATGATACAGAAGGTGTTCCAAATAGCCGCTATCGCCAGACACATTTTAAAATTGATTTTGAAGAGTTTGTTGATGACGATGATGAGCTTAAGATGTCTGGTTGTATGAAGGGTGTTAACCTTAAGAGAATGGACGCCTCTTGTACACGTGAAATTTTCTGTTATGATTTGTTCCACCGTTTTGGAATCTGGACAGCACCACGCGCCAGCCATACACGTGTTTTTATAAAATTTATTGAAGATATTGAAAATCACGAAGCTACCGAGCCAACTACAACTGTTGATTTTGGTGTTTACGAAATGTTTGAGGATGTAAACAAGCAGCTTTTAAAAGCAAGGTCTCAGGGTGAAATTACAAACGATAACGCCTGGAAAAACAACAAAGGAAATTTGTGGAAATGTGCAAATGATTTAACTACGAAACGCATGGGCGAAATGGGCGTTGAAGATATAAGAATTATTCGTGCTGATGATGCGGTAAAGCCTTCTGACATGAGGAAAAATGGACGTGAAGATGAGAATCGCGTAGGATATATCTGGAATCAGTTTTCGCTTGACCTTAAAACAAACAAGAACGATTTTTCTTCTGCATCTTCGGAGCTCAGAAATTTTATAACAGAACTTAATGCGCTTCCAAAAGCCAAAAATGAAAATGATACTGAGGCGATAGCCGAAATAAAAGCCTTTTACGAAAAATGGTTTGATGTTGATTTCTTCTTAAAAACTTATGCTGTAAATATTTTGTGCGGCATGGATGATGATTACTGGGGAAATGCAAATAATTTCTATTTGTATTTTGATACAGGTTCAAAGGGTAGTGGGAAAGTTTATTTTATTCCTTTTGATTACGATAACACTTTGGGCTGTTCTATTAAAGAAGGGGGCTTTGAGCATGATCCGTTTGACTGGGGTCGTGGTGCAGACCGTCCGCTCATGGATAGATTGTTTATGGTTCCGGAATACAAAGAAAAGTTTAAGACGTTATTGCTTGAAGTTTCTGACGTTTCTGCGCAAGACAGCGAATGGAATTATGAAAAATGTAGTGCCCGCTTCCTTGCATGGAAAGAAATGGTAAGTCCATATTTGAACAGTCCTGATATAACTGGCAGACAGGGAGTTACAGGCTGGGGAGACTATACCTGGCAGCCGGGCGGATACAGTCTTACAACAAAATCAAATAATCTTTTTGATGCTACAAGCATGTATTTCCGTCTTAACCTTGGTGAAAAGATTGAAGGTCTTGATGGCGATTCTGTTACAGTAAAGATTCAAAATCCAAATGGAAGTAAGTCTGATTGTACACTTTCTGTTGAAGTAAAGAATAACGGTCTGCTTATCAAAAAATCACATAATGATGCATGGGATCATGTTTCAATTTATGTTTACGATAAAACCGATTCTAAAGAAAATGCCAGAATTGTAACAAATGAAAAATCAAATGAATTCTTGTACCCGTTTGTTGAGGATGGACATCTTTATTCAGTCGGACTTACACTCCAGTCGGAAAAGAATAGCTGGTATTATCGCGATGCAAGAAATGATGGTGTAAGCGTTCTTGTTCAGGCTGCCGGTGGCCTTGGAAATTACAGAATTTTAAATTCTGGTTATTCTTATCATAGTCCGGATTATTCAATCGTATTCAGCAATCTTGAGTATACTAAACCAAACGTTGAATATCAAAATGAAGATATTGTAGGAAGTATTTGTGATGATGGTAGCTGGAATGGAGTGCAAAAAAATGTATATGGACTTTCAATTAAAAAATCTATTACAGGTTCTGTATTGAGTTTAAATAAATATAGTGAATTCTTATATGGCAAAAAAAGAATTTTTGTAAACTTAAGCCAACGATTTACTTATGACGGTGTCACCTACGAATATACAATAATTTCAAATGACAATAATTTGTTTGAAGATACAAATGATTCTTCTGTGAGCTTTCCTGATTCTGATGAGCCAGTAGAAATTCTTCAATACGAAACAGGATCTCCTTCGGACGGTACTGGAGAAACGGTTTCTATTACAAAATCAAAAGAAAATCCTCCATACAATGGATACAAGGACACTTCTTCTGATTGTACTGTTACTGTTACTCCAAGATATGATGGACTTTATATAACAAAAGCTCATGATTTAGTTTGGGACCATGTTTCCATTCGTGTTAAAGATAAAGCCTTAAATATTGAAAATATTCGAATTACAACAAATGCAAGTTCTAATGAATTCCTTTATCCGTTTGTACAAAAAGATCATGAATATGAAGTTTGGCTTACAGTTCAGTCAGAAACTCAAAACTGGCATTATTCTGATTTTGGAGATATGAAAGTAACTGTTACTGCTCTTGGTGGTAAGGGGAATTATTGGGTAAGCAAGTCTGATTACCGTTATGACAGCCCAACGTATTCAATTGTATTTGAAGATTTGACTTTTGCAAGACCAGAGCTTCCAGGTATAACTCCTCATATTGATGCCGGGGTTTATCATGCAGAATGGACAGGCGAAAACAAATGGCCAAGCAATCTTCCTTTATATAAATCCGTGTTGGATTTGGGTGTAGTAAAAAGCTTTTTGAAAGGTCAGCCAGAAATCTTTGTAAGCGTAACACTCAAGTTTACTTACAATGAGATTAATTACGAATATACATTTTTGGAAAATTACGGAAGGTTGTTTAAAGATACGAATTAATGGTGGCGGGAATGGATTGCTTCGCCAGTGGCTCGCAATGACGAAGCCTTTGCCATTGCGAGCCGCGTAGCGACGTGGCAATCCACTTATACTTCGTTGTTATAATTATTCTTTTCAATATCCTTGAAGTATTTAACTGTTCCAACTTTAAGCTCATCAGTTGCATCATCGTCGCAGACAATAACTGCATTTGGATGCATCTGAAGTGCACTTACAGTCCACATCTGGCTGATTCCTTCTTCTACAGCGTGCTTAAGTGCAACTGCCTTGTTATGTCCTGTAATCAAAATCATAACTTCGTCAGAATCGCAAACTGTTCCAACACCAACAGTAAGAGCTGTCTTTGGAACCTTGTTTACATCGTGGTCAAAGAAGCGGCTGTTTACAATGATTGTATCCTGAGTAAGAGCCATTTCGCGTGTGCGGCTTGCAAGTGAAGAACCTGGTTCGTTGAATGCAATGTGTCCGTCGCAGCCAACACCACCCATAAAGAGGCGGATTCCACCAGCAGCTTTGATTGCCTTTTCATATTCTTCGCATTCCTTTTCAAGGTCTGCAGCATTTCCATTCAAAATGTGAACATTTTCTTTTTTGATATTGATGTGGCTAAAGAAGTTGTCCCACATAAAGCGGTGATAGCTTTCTGGATGATCTTCGCTGATTCCAACATATTCATCCATGTTAAAGGTAACAACATTTTCAAAAGAAATCTTTCCGGCTTTGTAAAGGTTAATAAGCTCTTTGTAAGTGCCAAGTGGTGTAGAACCTGTAGGAAGTCCAATTACAAAAGGCTTGTCGGCAGTAGGATTAGCCGCAATAATTTTCTGAGCAATATGATTAGCTGCCCATTTTGAAACTGTGTCATAATCTGGTCGTATGATTAAACGCATTTTTTTATCTCCTGTATTTCAATTATAAAAACTATTTTTTGAGATGTAAAGGGAAAAAAACGTCATTGCGAGACGCAAAGCGACGTGGCAATCCACTACTTAAGAATACATAATTATGATATAATCATTTTATGCCGCTAATCGAAATTCTATATCTAGACCAGCACCTCGCCGTGATAAATAAACCTTCGGGTCTTTTGAGTGTTCCGTTCCCGGGCTACAAAGGAAAAACTGCGCAGTCTGTTTTAGAAGAAATATTACGTAAGCAGGGCAGGGCGAATAATCATCATAAGCCTTTTGCAGTGCATCGTCTTGACCGAGACACAAGTGGTGTTATGATGTTTGCACTTACCGCTCAGGCTCAGAAAGTGATTATGGATAACTGGCATAAAATGGTAACTGAACGTTTGTACCACGCTCTTGCAGAAGTGCCCGGGAAAAACTGTCAGCTTCCGCCCCTTGAAAATGAAACCGAAGGCTGGATTACAGATGACCTTTCTTTTAATGCACATCATGTTGGGTATGTAAAAAATGGTAAAGGTCATACGACTCCTTCGACAGGCTCAGGGACCGCGCGGACTTCTGGTGGTACACCAGCCCGCACACATTACAAGATTTTACAAAAGGGCAGCCGCTACGCTTTATTCGAACTTTCTCTAGACACCGGAAAAAAGAATCAGATACGCGCACATCTGTCGGCGCATGGTTACCCCATTGCCGGTGACAAGGAACACAGAGCCCGCACAAATCCTTTTGAACGTTTGTGCCTGCATGCATGTACGCTGGAATTTACGCATCCATTCACACACGAACAAATGGCTTTCAAAATCGACGAGCCGTCAGAATGGAGTAAGCTATTTAAGTAGTTATTATACTTCAACAACACAAGACTCGTTATAACCACGAAAGAATGGATCGTGAGTGAGGAATGTAAAGCCTTCGGCCTTTGCCTGTGAGAGTATGATGCGGTCAAACGGGTCGTTGTGGGGAGGGGCTCCTTCGTCGCGTTCCAGGCTGGCAAGTTCTTTTACGTGCAAATCGTCAACTGGAAGTTTGTGATAGCCTGACTGCTCACAGTAGTGCATAAAATCAATACCCGAAATAGGCAATTTTTTTCTATCATATTTGATTTGAACTTCCCACATTGAGGCTATGCTGTAATAAATTGAGCCAAGGCTTTCTTTAATAATATTTCTTGCTTTTTGAGATAATCTTTGATCTCCTGCAATCATCCAGAGGATAATGTGAGTATCAAGTAAAATTTCATTTCGTCTCATGAATATCCTCCCGTTAATCAATCATTCCAAACATGCGTGCTATTTCATCATCCGGTTCATCAAAATCATCAGGAACTGTAAATTTTCCTGCTGCAATTCCAAAAATCTGATCAAAGCTTTTTGGTTCTTCATAAAGCACAATCTTAACAACCGGCTTTCCTGCACGTGCAACAATTACTTCGTTTTCTTCTTTGCGTTCGAGTAATGCAATGATTTTTGAAAAATTTGTTTTTGCTTCTAAAACATTCATCTTACACATATGAGCCTCCATGACATTATAGCTTGGTCAAGTTAGTCTTAGTCAACTTGACTAAATAGTAAGCCATTAACAGATATCTGTCAATGATGTATAATCAAAGTAAGAGGTTTTATATGAAAGGTTATATCCACCAGTTAGAAAGTTTTGGTTGCGCGGACGGGCCAGGTTCCCGTTTTATTATTTTTTTTGCAGGATGCCCGTTGCGCTGTCTTTATTGTCATAATCCTGATACTTGGAAAATGACAGACGGAAAGCAATATACTGTAGAAGAACTGCTTGCCGAAGCCGAAACTTGTCGTGCTTACTGGGGGAAAAAGGGTGGAATTACTATTAGCGGTGGTGAACCTTTGTTCCAGCTGGATTTTCTTATTGAACTTCTTACCGAATGCAAAAAGCGAAATATCAACACTTGTATAGACACCTCTGGTGCAACCTTTACAAAAGAAGGCGAATGGTTTGAAAAATTCAAAAAGCTCATGGAAGTAACTGACCTGCTTCTTATGGATATCAAACACATAAACGAAGACGAACATATAAAGCTCACTGGTCAGAGCGGCAAAAATATTCGCGAAATGTTTGCCTACCTTGATGAAATTAAAAAGCCAATCTGGATCCGTCACGTACTAGTTCCAGGCATCACCGACAACGACGAATACCTAACCCAAACCCGCGACTTTATCCGCACCCTGCACAACGTAGAACGCGTAGAAATTCTCCCATACCACGGCCTGGGTATAATGAAATATAAGGAACTTGGCATAGATTATCCACTCAAAGATATAGACAGCCCAACCAAAGAACGCGTCCTCAACGCCAGAAAGATCCTTGAATGCGAAAAATACACCAAATGGCAGGATTAATCCTACATAAGAGAAATGTAGGATTGATTTTTACTATAAAACGTTTTACTATCTATATATATGATAACTTTAAAAGAGCTTGCATCTAAATGTGGCGTTTCTATTGCCACAGTTTCAAATATTTTAAACGGAAAATCAAACGTTTCTGAGCAGACAAAAGAGCGCGTTCTTAAAATAATCGCAGAAACAGGTTACAAGCCAAATTACATGGCAAGAACTCTTCGTGCCCGAAAAACAAACACTGTCGGACTTATTATTGATGATATTGGTGCATTCAGTTCTCCTGAGCTTATTGAAGGTGTGCTTGACCATCTGGAAGCACAAGGCTACAAGGCAATCATCGAAACGCTGCGTCTTTATTCAAAATGGGATAACAGCCCTGATTCTGCTGAATATGCAAATGCTGTTCGTGCCTCTGTTGATGAAATGCTTTCTATTAAAGTAGATGGAATAATCTTTATTGCGGCTCACGCCCATGATATTGAATACTTCAACGAATATACAGGTGTTCCTATTGTAATTGCATACGCCTACCAGTCAGACAATAAGCTTCCAACCATAAAAATCGATGACTTTGAATCTTCATATATCATGACAAAGCATCTTATCCAGAAAGGCCACAAAAAAATTGCAATCATTGGTGGTGTAAACAGCGTTAAAGATAAACATGAAAGCGACCGTCTTGAAGGTTTTGAAAAAGCAATGAAAGAAAGCTCCCTTGATGTAAATAAAGAACTCCTTGAAAACGGTGGCTGGAGCAGGGAAGGCGGTTACAAGGCCTGTGAACGTCTCTTCCAAAAATCCACAGACTTTACATGTATCTTCTGCTTTAATGACTTGATGGCAGCCGGCGTTTACGATTACTTGTATCAAAATAAAAAGCTTCCTGGCAAAGATTATGCAGTTGCAGGCTTTGATAACCGCGAAATGAGCGATTTTTTAACTCCTCCGCTTACAACTATGGAAATCCCTCTGGAAGAAATTGGTCATGAATCTGCTGTAGTGCTTTTACAAAAAATAAACGGCAAAGAAATTGATACAAATGATATCAAAATTCCTTGCCGTCTTATTGAACGAAAATCGGTATAACCGGGCGCTATTCCATCGGGTTTTCAATTCCTTCCTTAAACAGAATGAAGTCCTTGAGTTTGAGGAAGTATGTTGAATCTATTTCTTTTCGAGATGATCCTTCGCTTATTACTGGAACACCAATATTGTAAACTGTGCTTGTGTATCCCTGTGCTGATATTTCAAAAGTAAATACAAATCTGTTTTGTTCGCCTTCTGCATCTGCTGGAATTGGTTTTGCCCAGAAGGAGAAGGTTCCGTGAGTGCTTCTACAGGTTGTATATGGATTACTCCATGTTTTATCTATCATTTCTACTGGTTTACCGTCCATTTTAATAGTAACAAGTGCACCAATAATTGGTTCAAAAGTAGAACCGTCAAGAATTGTTCCTGTAAATGTAGGAAAGTTATATGAAGGTTTGTTGTCTGCAACAACTGTACAGTCTTTGCGGTCATTTGTATGGAATGGTCGTTTTGTTGAGCTTACAGTTCTCATTCCTTCAAGAATAAGGGCATTTACATCTGCCATAAACTGTTTGTTGTTCAAGGTTTCAGAAGCATGTGTTACTCCTCGGCCCGAAACTATATATTTTGGCGGAATTCTGTTCAAAACATAACTAACGGTATCAAGTCTGCAGTTTTCACAGTCGCAGGTAAGCCATGCAGCTTTTGCTTCTTTTACCTGATCGTACATAATGCCAACATTCTGAATAACAAGATCTTCCATTAAATTGTGAACGTTCATAGTATTTCCTTAAAAATAAGATACATTCATTATAATATCAAAATCGCTTATTCGCAAATAAAAAATCAGTAGCGGGAATATTCACAGACTTTTTTGCGTTTTTTTATTGCCGATTAGCATTTTTTTCAATATCTTTAACTATATATATAGTAAATTAAATTAATAGAGGTATATACAAAATGGCTAAACAATTGTTATTCAGCGAAGATGCCCGCAAAAAGCTTTTGAGCGGTGTAGAACAGATTTCTAAGGCTGTAAAAACAACTTTGGGACCTTGTGGAAGAATGGTAATGCTCGACAAAAAATACGGAGCACCAACAATCACAAAGGACGGTGTTTCAGTTGCAAAGGAAATTGAACTGGAAGACCCTTATGAGAACATGGGAGCACAGTTTGTTCGCGAAGTTGCTTCAAAAACAAATGATGATGCCGGAGACGGAACAACAACAGCAACAGTTCTTTCTTACGCACTTGTTCGCGAAGGAATTAAGGCTGTAGCAGCTGGTATGCGCCCTATCGAAATCAAACGCGGTATGGACAAGGCTGTTAAAGTTGCAGTTGACGAAATTAAAAAGAACGCAAAGCCTGTAAAAGGCGCTGATGATATTACAAACATCGCAACAATTTCTGCTAACAACGACCCGGAAATTGGTAAAATGCTTGCCGACGCTATTGAAAAGGTTGGAAAAGACGGTGTTATCACTGTAGAAGAATCAAAGAACATGGATATGACTGTTGATACTGTAGAAGGTATGCAGTTTGACCGCGGATACATTTCTTCTTACTTTGTAACAGACCGCGAGCGCATGGAAGCTGCTTTTGACGATGCTTACGTTTTGATTTATGACAAGAAGATTTCTGCTATGAAAGATCTTCTTCCAATTCTTGAAAAGGTTGCAAATGCAGGACGAGCACTTGTTATCATTTGTGAAGATGTTGACGGTGAAGCTCTTACAACTCTGGTATTGAACACAATCCGTGGAACAATCAAATGTTGTGCAGTTAAGGCTCCTGGCTTTGGTGACCGCAGAAAGGATATGCTCCAGGATATCGCTATTTTGACTGGCGGTACTGTAGTA
>JBGVAV010000152.1:0-16854 GCA_045224915.1 Treponema sp. | reverse complement strand
GGATACCTTGCTTTTTTTTCCGTCGCTGGGACCCGCTTATTGATTTCATATATATAATGCGGTTATGAAATATATGCTGGGAGCAATTTTTTTTACTTATGTAGGCATATTTTTATAAATTTTTTCAAAGTATCTTTTTACTTAACTTATTCATTTTTAAATGTTATACTTATTATATATATAATTTTTTTATCATTTGGGAGGTAAAAAATTGAAAACATTTGGCGGATCGGTTCTGTTTTTGGACCGTTCGGATATTAATACTGACGAAATCATTCTTGATGAATATTTAAAAGAACTTCCTAAGCAGGAATTAAAGGCACACCTTTTTGAAAAACTTGAAATTGAAGGTTTTAATCCACAGACAGATGTTGCCGGAACAAAAGTAATAATTACAAGAGAAAACTTTGGATGTGGCGCAGTAAAAGAAAATGCTTCATGGGCTTTGGAAACAAGCGGAATCTTTACAGTTGTTGCCCCTACTTTTTCTAAGACATTCCGTCAGGAAATGTTTTCTAATTCACTTATGGCAATTGAAATTGACAGAAAATCGCTCGCAGATATGTTCAAGACATTTGCAAACAAAGATGCAGAATGTAAAATTGTTATAAATGATGATGGAACTGCAAAGGTAAAACTTATTGCAGGTTCACTTTCAAAAAGCTATCCTTTCAATCTTGATGATGCAGAAAAAGCATTGCTTTCAAATGACGGATGGATTGGATTTGCAGAAAGCAAATACTAAAAAAATGTCGGGCAAATCGCCCGACAATCTCTATTCTTTTATCAAGCCCTTCTCTTCAAGCTTCTTAATTATTAATTCAACAATCTGATCAGGCGTATAATTAGCAGTATCAATTATAATATCTACAAAATCATAATCATTATTATCAATACCATAAAACTCTTTGTAACGGCCAGTGTCTTCTCTGTCGCGCATTGCAGTAAAATCTTTTATAGCCTGCAAGTCTCCGCCTTCTCTATTAAAAATGCGTCCGGCACGAGTATCATCACTTGCGTATAAGTAAACTTTAAGATCAGCTTCCTTGAGCATCCAGATTGCAAGACGACTTCCCAAAACGCATGGTTCTGCAAGTGCAAGTTCTACCTGATGCTTGTCTACATATTTATCATAAGAGTCATCATTTTTAGCAGCATCAATTACTTCTTTAAGGGTCATGCCCTTTTCTTCTGCAAGCTGACGAAAGGTATAATTAATTAGTTTGATTCCAAGCTTCTGTGCTAAAAGACCGCTTACTGTTGTGTTTCCACAGCCAGATTTTCCACTAATTGCAATACGAAGATCTTTTGTTAAGGTCATATGATTCCTCCTTTTTTTGCAGGCTTACTCTACATTCTTACTCTGTTCGCGGATATTTTCAAGAGCATCTTTTGCATTAATAACCATGGCACTAACTTCGGCAAACTGGTTTTTGCTTCCGATAGTGTTTATTTCACGGTTCATTTCCTGACAGATAAAATCAAGACGTTTACCAGGAATTGGGTTATTGTTGATTTCATCCTTCATTGCCTTTATATGACTTGCAAGACGAACAATTTCTTCATTAATTGTATATTTTACAAGCATTGCGGCTGTCTCTGTCATTATGCGGTTCTGATCTGCATTTTCGCCAAGGAGTTCATTAAAGCGTGTTGTAATCTGCTCTTTAAAAATCTCTTCCATTTTTGGCTGCCATTCTTTAAAGAAGGTTGCGCATTCTTCGAGCTTAGCAAGCTTTTCAAGAAGGTCGGCCTTCATATTCTGACCTTCACGCTCTTTGTCACTTAAAAATCTTTGGAAAGCAGCTTCAAAAACAGGCATGAGCATTGTGCGATATTTATCGACATCATATTCGCGGTTAGAGTTTAAAACACCATCCTGATTAATAAGCGCATAAAGTGCAGCACTAGAATCTACAGAAGCGAGCCCTGCGGCTGTAGCAATCTGCTTATAGGCATCCATATATGTACGTGCCAGCTGAGTATCAACTGTAACTGTACCATCACTGTGAGTTTCTTTAATGCGAATATAAACATCAACCTTACCGCGGGCAACCTTCTGCGAAATTAAATTTCTGAATTCACTTTCGAGCGGATTAAGATAAGAAGGAAGATTTACAGTTAAATCAAGAAATCGTGAGTTTACAGATTTGATTTCTACAGAAATGACAGCATTATCTGTTGTTACTTCTTCATACGCATATCCTGTCATTGATATCATAATTATACTCCTGTTGCTATATGGATTGCCACGTCGCTACGCTCCTCGCAATGACATGTCGTTATTTAAATATTTCTTTACCAAGCGGCCAGTTATCACCTGCACCCATTGTAATAAAAAGATATCCGTCAGGGTATTCTGTTGGCAACGGTTTTTCAAGTTCTTTTTCTACAAGTTCTTTTGCATCAAGAACTTCTTCAAAATAATAAATTGAATCAGAGCTGGCTGCTTTTGTTCCGGCCTGTTTTTGATGTTCAATTGTTTTTTCGTAAAGTGTTCGCCCTGTGATTTTAAAATCTTCAGCTTTTTCGCGGGCAGAACTGTAAATCTTATGAAGAATTACAACATCAGCATCATCCATGCTTGAGGCAAACTCATTAAGCAGCGCATTTGTTCTACTGTAAGTATGACTCATAAAATCAAGGATGATTTTGCGGCCCTTATAGAACTCTCGATAACCGCTGACAGTTGTTTTGATTGCAGTAGGATGATGACCATAATCGTCGATTACAATAACATCATTTCCGCCAGGAGTCTTAAGAGTGCGAACAATTTCTGAACGACGCTTACCACCTGTAAAATTTTGTAGACCTGCTGCAATTTTTTCTACGTAATCAACAGGATGTTTTCCAAAATATCGCAGAATCTGGCATACAAGTGCAACAGCACCAGCTGCATCCAAAACTTCATGACGGCCTGGCATGCGCAAAGCAAACTCTTTATCAAAGCCTTTTAATGTAAAAGCATTTTTTTCGTTTTCAACTTTTCCAAATGTGAGCTTATAGTCTCCACCTGCTGATTCACCATAAGGAACTAAATGAATATCAGGGCGTTTGTTATAAGCAAGAAGTGCTGTTTCTACTGCCCCCTTATTATCTGCACAGTAAATTAGTTCACCAAACATAGGAAGACGGCAAATATAATCAACAAATGCATCGCGGATATCTTCGTAGGTTGGATAATAATCTTCGTGGTCAGATTCAACAGAAGTAAGAAGAATCTTCTGCGGATGAAAAGCCATAAAATGACGCTGGTACTCACAAGTTTCTGCAACGAAAATTGATTTTTTCTTTTTGTCTGCGGCATCAAGCTCTTTAATTAGAGGAGATGTGTAAGTACATGTATTTCCAAACGAATTAATTACAGAGCCTGCAAGAATCTGAGCCGGAATATCATCAAGCTCTTTTAAGATTGTTCCAGTCAAACCTGTTGTACTTGTTTTTCCATGAACACCACAGATTCCGCATGAATAAGACAGAGAACTATGCCAGCCAAGAGCCTGAGTATATAGCAGACATGGAATATCTAATTCTTTAGCACGCTGTAAATCGGGATTTGTTTCAAAATTATATGCAGATGAATAAACAACATATTGAATCTTGTCTGTGATATTATCTTTTGAAAACAAGGATGGTTTTATGCCAAGCTTTTCAAGGATCTCATCTGTATAAAATCGCTCGGCAACATCACTTCCTGTAATGATTGCACCATTATGAAAAAATATTTCTACAAGGGCAGCCATACCCGTACCCTTGATTCCTACAAAATGAATATGAACGCCGTTTAAGTCCTGCGGCAAGGCTACTGTTTCTTGCATACGTATATTATAAAAAAAGAACCACCATTATGCAACGCACAATGGTGGTAAGGATGTAAACAAAATTTCAGGAACAAGTCCAAAAATAACCTAAATTAACATTAGTTGAACTCTATCTCGCGAATGACTTCTTTTGTATCATTCTTAGTTAGAGTTACAAAACTTGACCCTGGAATACCAGAGCCTTTTCTATAGCTGATTGTATATTCTCCAAATGGCTCAAGTGGAGGAATATTAAAAACTATATCTGTATTAACATCACGTGAAGCTTCAAGTGTATTGAAAGCTACTGTACAGCATGATGCAAGACAGCTTTTATCACCAAAATCTGAACGAGGTTCTTTATAATAAACATGAAGATATGCTTTAACCGGAACCTCTGCAGGAAGCTCTACCGGAGACCAGTATGTAAACTTTTCTGCTTTAGGAGTTTGTTTTTCATCATATGTTATAAAGGTTGCACCGCTTATTTCTGATTTTTTATAAAGATCAAAATAAACATAAGCTACAGGAGCATCTTCATTTGCAGTATAAGCAAGAGGGACAGCCTTTATTGTATTACAGCCAGTGAGCAAAATGCATGAAAGTGTTGAAAGAATTGAGAGTGCTGTTAGTATTGTGAATTTTATAGTTTGTTTCATTTTCCCACCTCTTTGTAAAGCCGCTATCGGCCTTTGTTTTTAAGCCTCAAGGCTTAAGTAAATCTGATCTGCAAGTCCAAAGCCTGCATTTTTGGTCATTGCAGTTGCATATTCATCAAACAGCATGTCTTCGTACATATCCTGTGCAAAGCTGTTTTCGTTTGATTTCATAATTGTCTTTTTCATTTCTGAAAGCATCTGTTTTACAAAAAAGCCTTCTAATTCCAAGGCCTTTTCGTAAAGCACGCTTGTTTTATCAATTGTTTTATTCTGAACGTGAGGATTAGCCTGATTAGCGGCTGCACCAGTTACCATTGCAGTTTTGTCCGATTCAAGTGTATAAGTTCCTGCATAACCAGTTGTATAGTCACCGTTCAAGCGACCTTCATCAGCAATCTGTGCAGAAGACAATGTTCCGCGTCCATCATCCTGATTCTGAAGTCTTGCAACAAGTTCAGAAAACTTTGCGTTTTCACTGTTAGTACGGGCTGAATTTAAAGCGCCCTGGCCACCAGTAATTCCGCTATATGTATTTGTTACTAATCCTACGTTCATTTAGACTACCTCTTAAGGTTTACTGCTGTACTAAGCATTGAATCTGAAGTTTGAACTGCCTTTGAGTTAAACTCGTAGGCACGCTGTGCAACAATCATCTGTACCATTTCGTTTACTACAGAAACATTGCTCATTTCAAGGAACTTGTGACGTACATCACCAAATCCATCATAACCTGGACGACCTTCAATTGGCTGACCGCTGGCATTTGTTACCTTAAAGAGATTGTCTCCTTCTGCCTGTAAACCTACAGGGTTTGGAAATCTATAAAGCTCAATCTGTCCTACTTCAATTGGATCGTTACCACCGTTTACTTTTACACTAACAAGACCTGTCTGTGTGATGTTGAGTGTGCTTACATCATAACCTTCCGGCAAGATGATTTCTGGCATTACGCGAAGTCCGTTATTTGTAACTAACTGACCATTTGAATCAACTTTGAAAGTACCATCTCGTGTGTAAACATAAGAACCGTCATACTGTTGAACACGGAAAAATCCTTCGCCAACAATTGCAACGTCTGTATCTACACCAGTGTTCTGGAGTGAACCCTGATTCATAATGCGCTGAGTAGCTCCTACTCTAACACCAGTACCCTGCTGGATTCCAACTGGAGTAACTGTATCTTCTGTAGCAGGTGTTCCTGCGAGTTTTACGTTCTGATAAAGCAGATCTTCAAACTCTACACGCTGCTGTTTATAACCTGTTGTATTTACGTTTGAAAGGTTGTTAGAAATTGCATCAATATTTGACTGCTGACCGTTCATGCCTGTAGCGGCTGTCCAAAGACTTCTTACCATCGTTTACCTTCCTTTTTTACTACTGGAGTACGGCAACCTTCTGCCAGAGTGTACCCATCATAGAATCTTCAGAAGTGATAGTTTTCTGGTTTGCTTCGTATGCACGGTTTACTTCTATCATCTGAACCATTTCATTTACTACATTTACATTGCTTGTTTCTGTATAACTCTGAACAAAGCGAGGGCGTTCATTTCCTTCGGCAATGTGAGCAGGACCTGCAATATCATTTGTGCTGTACATGCTTTCGCCCATCTTTTTAAGATAGCGTTCGTTGTCAAAGCGTACTACACGGAAGCGGTCAATTTCTTCACCTTCTTCGCTAATGATTACACCGTCCTGATTTACAGTGAATCTGTCATTTTCTACACGGATAATTCCGTTTTCTCCAAGAACAAGATAACCATCTTTAGTTTCGAGAATACCTTCTTTACCAATGAAAAAATCTCCGTTGCGTGTGTAGCGTTCGCCGACTGGTGTATCAATTACATAAAAGCCTTTACCGCCAAGTGCAACATCTGTTCTTGTATTTGTAAGCTTGAATGAACCTTGTGAAAAGTCAACGTAGTTTTCGTTTGTTTCTACGCCGAGTCCTAATTTGCCTATTACTGGACCAGCATCAAAGCTTCCCATTCCATTTGGAATCTGATATACACCGTCTGCGTTTGTACGGCGAATCAAGAGCTCTGGGAATGATTTTGAAACTGTAATATCACGTTTGTATCCGGCAGTATCGACATTTGCCAGATTGTTAGATATTGCATCCAGCCTGTTCTGCTGTGCGTTCATACCGGAAGCACCGGTATACCATCCACGAATCATGAACTTTTCCTCCTGTGTATTTTTTGTTTAATCCTTACCTTTATATTCGGTATTTGAAAATAATAGTTTAGTGAAATATTTTTCTATAATATGAATTGCCACGGCCTTCGCGGTGAAAAAATAATTTGCAAAATATAAATTTCGGACTTATAATTAAAGATACATCGAAAAATACAGGAGATAAAAACTATATATGGCAAAATCTAATGAACCAAGAGTTCTGGCATTGATTTTAGGAGGAGGAAAAGGTACTCGTCTTTATCCACTTACAAAGGAACGCTCTAAACCGGCCGTTTCTTTTGGTGGTAAATATCGTATCGTTGATATTCCTCTTTCTAACTGTATCAATTCCGGCTACAAGAAAATATATCTTTTGACACAGTTCAACTCTGCTTCACTTCACCTGCACATTACAAATTCCTACAATTTTGACCGCTTTTCTGGCGGTTTCGTAGAAATTCTTGCTGCAGAACAGACACTTGAACATTCAGGCTGGTATGAAGGAACTGCAGACGCTGTACGAAAGAATTTCATTCACTTTAAGACACAAAAACCAACACATTATGTAATTCTTTCTGGTGACCAGCTTTACAAAATGGATTTGCGTGCCTTTATGGACGCACACATTAAATCTGGTGCAGAAATTACAATTGCAACAACTGCCGTAAACCGCAAAGATGCATCCGGCTTTGGTATCATGAAAATTGATGAAAACAGTCAGGTTAAAGAGTTTATGGAAAAACCAAAGCCAGACATGAACATTGATGCATGGAAGATTCCTGCAGAAGCACGTGGAGCTCTCCCTCCAGAAAAAGAATATCTTGCTTCTATGGGTATTTACATCTTCAATGCAAACACAATGGAAGAATGTCTGCTTGGCGAAAACGAAAAATACACAGACTTTGGTAAGGAAATCCTTCCACTTGCAATCGGCAAGAAAAAGATCTGTTCTTATGTATTCGACGGCTACTGGGAAGATATCGGAACTATCCGCAGCTTCTACGAGGCTAACATCCAGCTTACAGAGCTTTCTCCAGCCTTCGACTTCTATTCAAACAATTCACCAATATATACACACATGCGTAATCTTCCGCCTTCAAAAATCAACAAGGCAGATATTACAAGTTCTCTTACTTCCGAGGGTTGTATCATTACAGACTGTAAATTAAACAAATCTGTAATTGGTGTACGCTCTATAATTGAGAAAGGAACAGAGCTTGATGGTGTTATTATGATGGGTGCCGACTACTACGATGACGATGATGAGAAGGCAGATTACATTGCCAAGGGTAAACCTGTAACAGGCATTGGTAAAAACTGCAAGATCGCTAATACAATCATCGATAAAAACGCACGTATCGGCGACAATTGTCAGATTGGTGTAAGTGGTAAAAAATACGAGGACGGTGACCACGGTTCATTCTATAGTGCCGACGGTATTATTGTCATTCGTAAGGGTGCTGTTATTCCTTCGGGAACGGTTATCTAAAAAACAATCACTTATACTGATTTAGTTCTTTCTATGGGGCTTTGCAGACTTTTCTGCAAGGCCCTTTTTTATTCTTCTACGCCTAACTTTCGGTGAAGGGTCTTTCTTCCAATACCAAGAAGCTCTGCGCACTTTGATTTATTTCCATTACAGAAGGCAAGATTTTCCTGAATAATAAGAAGCTCTGCGTCATCAAGCTTCATGCCAACAGGAATATTTATAACTTTTTCTTCGCCCTTTTCGCGTACCGAAGCCGGAAGATCTTCTATTTTAATTTCATCACCATTGCACATTACAACTGCGCTTTCTACACAATTCTTAAGCTCACGAATATTTCCCGGCCATGAATATTTTAAAATTGCAGATTTTGCACGGTTATCAAAACCAGTAATATTTTTTTCATTTTCAATATTAAACTCACGAAGGAAAGCATGAAGCAAAAGCGGAATATCATCCTTTCGTTCTCGTAAAGGAGGCATTGGAATGCGCACAACATTTAAGCGGTAAAATAAATCTTCACGGAACTTTCCGTTTTTTACTTCTTCTTCAAGATTTCTATTTGTAGCGGCAACAATGCGTACGTCTACATTTATACTCTGAGTTCCACCTACACGCTCAAATGATTTTTCCTGAATAACACGCAGGAGTTTAATCTGAGTTGCCTGATTTATTTCTCCAATTTCATCAAGGAAAATTGTTCCACCATCTGCAACTTCAAAGCGTCCTTTATGCTGGGTGTCGGCTCCAGTGAATGCGCCTTTTTCATAACCAAACAATTCACTTTCAAGAAGCGTCTCAGAAAGAGCGGCACAGTGCACAATTACAAAAGGCTTATCTTTTCGAGGAGATTGCTCATGAATAGATTTTGCAACAAGCTCCTTACCTACACCGCTTTCGCCGGTAATAAGAACATTTGCTTTAGAAGGAGCTGCTTTAGAAATAAGTGTTTTAACTTTATTAAGTTCTGCACTTTTTCCAATCATATCGCTGGCAGACACTCCGCCATTTTTAATTTTTTCCTGGAGTTCTGTAATTATCTTTTGCTGTTCACGGCCCTTTAATGCGTTTTTTACAATATGATTTAAGTGATCAAGGTCGAGTGGCTTGGTAAGAAAATCGTAGGCGCCGGCTTTAATTGCGGCTGTTGCATCTTCTATACTTCCGTGGCCTGTAAGAACAATGATTGGAATGCCAGGATGTTCAGTAGTAACACGTCGTACTACTTCTTCGCCCGGGATACCGTCCATTCGAAGATCAGTTATTACAAGGTCAATGCCGCCCTTTTCTATTTTTGAAAGGCCTTCTTTTCCGTTTGAGGCTTTTTCAACATTATAGCCTTCAAGTTCAAAATTATCGGCAAGTCCGTTGCGTATGTTTTCTTCATCGTCTATTGTAAGAATTGTGAACATCTAAAGGCCTCCTACGATTCAATTGCTAACTTTCCGTCTTTTTGCAGAGGGAACACCATAGTAAAAACAGTTCCTTTACCTTCCTGTGACTGCACCTGAATATCACCGGAAAATTCCTTTACAATTTTATAAACCATAGTCATGCCAAGGCCAGTACCATTTGCCTTAGTTGTAAAATATGGTTCAAAGATTTTAGCTACAGTTTCTTCTTTCATACCGCAGCCGTTATCACTTACTACAATATAATACTTATTATCAGCCGAAGCACATTCAATTGAAAACTCACCCTGATAATTTTCTTCATCAGTCTGTTTTGTTTTAATTGCGGCCAGAGCGTTCTGTGCAAGATTAAGCATTACATCACGCAAAAGCTTTTCATCAATAAGCAATCGGCTTTCATTATCTTTAACAACAACTTTTACATTAATGTCGTTATCATGAAATTCAGGAGTAATAAAATCGGCAATATTTTGAATAAGAGCTCCAGGCTTTTTAAGCTGAAGACTTGCATTAACCGGACGAACCGCAAACAAGAAATCCATTATGAGTTTATTCAGGTGATCAATTTCGTCATTTACAACATCAATATGTTCTTCAACAAATTTCGGTGGCGGTAAAATATCTTTATTGGCGCGAGCCTTTTCCAAAGCTTTAGTTATAAGCTGAATATGAATAGAAATTGCACCAAGAGGATTTTTTATTTCGTGTGCCATGCCTGCTGCTAGATTCGTAAGGCCTGCCATATTTTCCATGCGGTGCAAAAGCACTTCCTGATTTTTCTTTTCGGTAACATCGCGAACAAGAATAATTTTACCTGTAGTTTTTCCGTCGTGAACAAGAGGAGTCATGGTGATTGTAATAAATCGCACAGAACCACCACTTGTCATAATTGTAAAATCTTCTGTTGTATTTGTGATTTCTTTTTCTGCACACTTTTTGAAGTATTGGCCAATTTCTTCATCTTCCATTATTTCCCAGATTGGACAGGTAGATGCTTTTGGATCATCAAGGTAAACAGAAAAATTAAGACGGCTTTCTACAATTTTGTTTGACTGCTGTAAATAAAAATCGTTGTCGACTATAAGGAGGCCTGCAGAAATACATTCCAGAATTGAATAGAGGTTTTCATTTTCCTCCATCATATCATCTAAAAGAGAGATAAGCTGTTCATTAGAAAGTTTGCCCGCTTTTTGCGAAACTCGTTTTACATATCCTCTCATATGCCTGCAAAAATCCTTCCATACATTACGTTGATTTTATTTAAATCTCGAATCAAAACTTCAAGCGCTGCTTTTACAGACTGATTATACAAAGTAACATTCTCATAGCATTCACGTAAAACCTTTACCGCTTCTGCACAGGCTTCGGTGCCTGCCTGAGTATTCATCAATGGACGGAAGGCTTGAGCAATCCCATTTAAGAAAATCTTCAATTCAACACGAGGCTCAAACTGCTGATTATCTTTTACCACAGTATCACAATCAGGAATGTTATTATGGAAAATCCCCTTTACAAAAGCTTTTGCATTTTCACGAAGCTTAGTAGCAGGAACCGGAAGATATGTTAAAAGATATTCACTAATTTCGCCGCTAAAATAATCATTGTGAAACACGCGCTGAATAACTTCTTTTTGAACAGGCAATGGTCGTTCCATAAAATTGTATGTGCGCACGCGCGAAAGAATTGTC
The DNA here is from genome assembly GCA_045224915.1 of Treponema sp. Classification (GTDB taxonomy): domain Bacteria; phylum Spirochaetota; class Spirochaetia; order Treponematales; family Treponemataceae; genus Treponema_D. The sequence goes on along the minus strand of JBGVAV010000152.1, from coordinate 5,634 downwards.
TGCATAATAGCATTGCGCTGAGTTGTTAGCAAAATAAATACACAGTCTGCAGGAGGCTCTTCAAGGATTTTTAAAAGAGCATTGCGTACACTAACCTGCATGCGTTCCGCATTTTCTATAATGATTGTTTTCTTTCCTTCATCAGCTTTAATGCAGGCCCACTGCTCCATGTTACGCACCTGATTTACAGGAATTGAATCATAAAGAAAATCAGTTTCAAGCTTAAGAGAATCGGCTTCAAGTTCACCACAGATTTTTACAGTTTCATCAAACGGAGGAAGCTCGCGTGGAAAATCAATTAATTCAAGATTTTCGTTTATTTTTTCCATAAGAGGAGCAAGCTTAGAAAGATTTGATTCTCCTTCCCAAAGAATACCGCTGAATCTCAAAGTAAGTTTACGAATACTTCGTAAAAAAAGATATCTGTTAGCCTTAAGGTGACTGTCGTTATCGCGGTATGATTTTATAAACGAATCTTTTGCAGCAGAAATCTCAAGAGAACAATCACGTGGTCCCATCAAAAGGATATTAGAACAGTTGAGTGCCTTGTGTCTTAAACAGCTCGGGCATTCACAAAGCCAGTGAGGTTTATCATCGCCGTTACATGAAAGAGCACGTGCAACTTCAAGAGCCGCAGTAAGCTTTCCTGTACAGCTGCTTCCCGCAAATAAAACTGCACCAGGGAACTTATTTGTTTTTATATCCTGAATAATTGATTTTGATGCTGGCTGACCTACTAGATTTTCTAACATTATGCAAGCTCTCCAGGATTTAATTTACCAACAGGAACATAATTTATAAGATGTTCAAATATTTTTACAAAAAGACTTTTTGTAAGGAATTCTGGCTTTGGAAACCAAGGCTGTTTTAATGCGAGGAATATGAAAACGTAAACAATAACAATACCTTCTACCAATCCAAAGAAAAATCCAAGGGATCGGTCAAGACCTTTCATAATTTCGCCATCGAAAACTTTTGAAAGGATTGTCTGAATGATTTTTATAAAAAGGAAGACAGCAATAAAAATAACAAGGAAGCTTAAAACATCCGAAGCAATCTGATTTTTTACAAAATCCATCATTGGAACGCTTAACATTTTATAAAAAAGGAATGCCGCTATTAAACCTAAAATCCAGCACAGCTTATTAAATATTGCATTAATAAATCCTTTGATTGCTGAAACAATAGCAAATACAAGAATTATAGCAAGAAAAATTACATCAATTGGAAAACTCATTTATTTATCTCCGTTTTGAATTTCATTATAAAGTATTTTTGCAATTTTGCTGGCAGGTCTTTCTTCTCCCACCATTTTTTTGATATTTAAAGCATATTCATTTCTTGTTTTTTCTTCAAGCATTTTTTCGAGTTCTTTACAAAGATTTTCTCCAGTTGCTTCGTCGCCAAGAAGAACAGCAGCCGCATTTTTATTCTGGAAGAACTTTGCATTATCAACCTGGTCACCTCTTGTACCGCTTCCACATAAAGGAATTAAAACCATCGGCTTATACATTACGGCAGCTTCCCAAATTGAGTTAGCGCCTGCGCGAGAAAGAATAACATCTGCAGCGGCAATAACATCTGGCATCTGTTCGTAAATAAACTGATATGGCTTATAGCTTTCTCCAAACTTTTCTTTAAGCTCTGATTCTTGATTTTGATCACTGTTCATTAAACCTGTCTGATGAACTACAGTAAAATGAGCACAAAGCCATTCAAGATTTTCATAAACAAGGTTGTTGATTTGTTTTGCTCCGGAAGAGCCTCCAAGAACAAGAAGAATTGGTTTTGAATCGGCTTCGTTTAGCCCAAGGAAAGTTTTTCCAGCTAGCGCATTTGCTTTATAGAAAACAGGGCGAACCGGATTTCCAGTAACAGTAACACGATTCTGTTCTGCAGAAGGCAATCGGTTTTTTGTCTCTTCATAAGAAACAAACATAGTCTTTGCCGACTTAAAATTGAGTCTGTTGGCAAGTCCTAACGTAAAATCACATTCATGAGTATAAACCGGAATTCCAAGATGCTTAGCCGCAAGACAAGGTGGTACACTTACAAAACCACCTTTTGAAAATAAGAATGAAGGCTTGAGTTTTTTAAGAATTCGACGTGCCGCAAAATATCCACCCGCAATTCGGAATAAATCAGTAAAATTTTGCCACGAAAGATAACGTCGCAGCTTACCAGAAGGAATGCCATAAAAAGCATCTGCCGTAGGCTTTCCGTCTGAACCAGTTCCCTTTTGAACAATCTGACTGTCCATCCCTTTTGAGCAGCCAATCCAATTTATAGAAATGTTTGTATTATCTTTAAGCGCCAGAGCCTTCAATTCATCAGCCACAGCCAACCCCGGATAAATATGCCCGGCCGTTCCCCCACCCGTAAAGGCGATTACATTTTTATTTAATTTCATAAGCCTATTGTACTATATTATAGAGGAAAAAAAAAGACTTTGGATTTCAAAGGAAAAAATATGCTGATTCTATGAAAAAAAACACTATTTTCCCCTTCTACATCTTGACACAAATCCGTATTTTTTTTATATTATATAAACATTCGCCGCAGTAGCTCAGTTGGTAGAGCGCCGGACTGAAAATCCGTATGTCGTTGGTTCGATTCCAACCTGTGGCAAGACCAGCTTCTAGGTTATCCTAGAAGCTTTTTTTTTAGCTAAATGCTTGTATTATAAGGATTTAGGCGAAAAGAAAGCAGCTCAAATGTCGTAGTTTTCTTAACCTCTTTTGTAGGAAATTGGATGGAAAAACTGACGTTTTGAGACAGAAAGATTAAAACTTAGCAAGAAACTTAGCAAAGAATTTAGCAAGCTTTGTTGGGTTTTGGACTAAGTAAGGCTCATTTCTGTACGAAACGAGGAGGTTTTATGCGTCCATTCTACATCTCTAAAAACAAGAACGGTTTTTATTCTGTTAGATTCGTTAATCAGCAGACAGGTATGATGACTCCTTACAAGAGTACGCATACGGCTGATTATTCTGAGGCCATGCTTATAGCAACGCAATGGCTTAAAGATGGAATTCCGAATGTGCAGGCACGGAAACTTAAACAGATTGCCAGCAATTCAAATATCGGAATTGATGTTCAAAACCTTCTTGCTCGTCTTACTGATTCTGATGCTCAATTTTTATACGCTGAACTTTCCAAGCGTTTTGGAAATGTTGAATCTGTAAAAGTTGAAACTGCACCAGTTGAAGTATCTGAAAAACCGAAAATGATTACTCCTAAGAAAAATGCCCTTACAACTTCTGGTATGATTCCTGCGGAAATGGCACAGAAAGTTTATGAGCCTTTGAATCCTGAATGTACGCTTAAACTTTGTGAATTCCTGCAGAACTTTTGGACGCCTGAAAAGTCTGAGTATATTCAGAATAAACGGGCTCATAAAAAATCTATTGGCGATTACCACTGCAAGGAAATGTTCAACATGGTGGACCGCTACTGGAAACCATTCTTTGGCGAAGAGTTCACTGTTGGTCAATTGACTGAACAGTATCTGGAAGACTTTCTGCAGGAGCTTGCAAACTTCCGTCACTTGAAAGGTGCGACTATAAACCATGCCAGGACTTGTGGAGCTACGGGTTTGAAATGGCTTAAGAATAAAGGCCTTATTCATTCTAATCCTATGGCCAATGTTGAAGCCTTTAGTAAGAGTGATTCTGTTGCTCGTGGTATTCCTAGTGAGCGTGAAATCAAAGAACTTTATGAACTCAAATGGGATAGCGAAGTTATGTACCTGGCATTTAATCTTTCGGCATTTAGTGGCTTGAGGCCTGGAGAGATTTCGGGCTTGCAGGTCCGCGATATAGATCCGGAAACAGATCTTCTTACTATCCGCCACAGCTGGCATAGAACCGGATTCTTAAAATCTACAAAAACTAATCTTATCCGAAAAGTTCCGGTTGCTCATAACATTATCATTCGTTTGCTTGCACAGGCGCAGCTTTGTCCAAAGTTTGGTGATGAAAGTTTTGTATTTTGGTCAAATGTTATGATTGATAAGCCGTATTTACCGCAATATTATGACGACGGATTTTTTGAAGCTTTACACAAAATTGGTGTGAGCGAAGAAGAACGTCGCGAAAGAAACATTGACTTTTATTCTTTGAGGCATTTCTGCGCTACTTATCTTGCGAACATGACTGACATGCGTAATGTTCAGGCGGTGCTTGGTCATTCTACTCCGGCTATGACTAGTCATTATGCTAATCATATGACCGATGAGCATATGGATACTATCCGAGAGATATTTGAACAGAGTCGTATGAGTATTCTGGCTGCTTAAAGTTTCCCATTTGGAAACATTTATTACCCAAAACGAAACAATTATTTCCTAACTCGAAACATTTATTTCCTAATAGGAAACTAGAACTGGGCTTATTATATTCCCGTAAGCACGGATGAAGTTCCCCAGAAGCTTTTAACCGTGCTTGAGGAGATTTAATAAATGCAGGAAAAGGAGACTGACAAAGATGTAAGGCAGATAACGTTTCCGAGCATTATGAGTATTACAGAAGCTGCAGCCTATTTGACTATAAGCAAATACTTTTTGTATACGCTGGTTAAGGGCGGGTTTGTGCCTTACTCAAAAATCGGAAAAAGGATTGTGTTCCGCCAGCAGGATTTATATGACTGGATTGGAAAAAATGTTGTAGAACCTGTGCACTCTATGTGCTGTGAGGATGAAGATGATTTTGAAAAATGATGTAGATGTTCTGGATAAGATTCAGGAGCTTTTCAGCGACTGCATCAGAAATCAGGAGTTTGGAGAGTTCTCGGTAACTCTGACAATGAATCACGGCAGACCTGTGCGTCTGCAGAAAACTGAGAGAGAAAATCTTGTTCGGTATGAACATGAAAGAATCGTAGTTGAAAAATAGCCCTGTGGGAAGGAGGAAGAGTTTTTGGGAGGACAAGTTGCTGAATTACCAACCGGCAATCTTGGTGAACAGGCAGAGCCTAAATGCTGGGAAACTCGTTTAGAAGCCGAGAGTCCCAAAGCATTTAAGGCCTTCTGCATGTTCAGGAATATGGGATATAAGCGGAGCATTAAGGCTTGTCTTGAGCTTCACGAAATAGATCCAAAAAAGTATGGCTCGTGGGCTCGTTATGCCAGGCTTTTCAACTGGAATGAACGGGCTGCCCTTTACGATGAGTATGTTGCAAAGCAGACTGAACGCGAGCTAATTGCTGAACGCGTGGAACGCAAAAAGCGCCAGATGGATATGCTGAACGAGTTTGACGGTCTTGTTGCTAAAAGGCTTAAGACGCTGGACCCGGAAAAGCTTGATGCAGATGGTGCTATGGATTTACTTGAACGTTCTGCAAAGCTTGATTCTTTCATAACCGGTTCAGACAAAGAGGCTGCAAAACCTGTTCAGGGAGAACTTGCGATAAACTTTGTAGATTCGTTTAAGGGAGTTTGATTTTGGGGGAACTGTTTACACCGACGAAGGTTCAGAAAAAGGCTCTGGAACTTCTTAAGGGAGAAGCAAAACATGTTCTTCTTTTTGGCGGCAGCCGTTCGGGAAAAACTACTGTTCTTGTAATGGCAATTATTTACAGGGCGGCAGCTTATCCTGGAAGCAGACATTTAATCTGCCGCTATCGTGCAAAAGATGC
>JBGVAV010000151.1:0-15256 GCA_045224915.1 Treponema sp. | reverse complement strand
GAGCAATTTTTATTGTAAAAAATCCTGCGGGTTGCGCTGCAACTCCTCGGATTTTTTTTCCTGGCATTCGCCAAAAATTCTCAGGTGTACCCGGCAGCCGGCTGCCACTACGCGCATATTTTCTTACGGATTCTAATTTTAAACATATTTAAAAATCTACTTTCCTCTTTTCAGGTTTAATTAGGGTATATATTGCTTCTCACTTAAAAAAACAAAAGATTTAAATAAAAAAATCTATTTCTTTTAAATAGAAACTATTCTATAATATGGTTAAAGGATTAACAAAAATGGAAAATAAAGAATTGATTGAGGCTGGAAAGGCCGTTTTGGGGATTGAATTTGGGTCGACACGTATTAAGGCTGTGTTGATTAATGAAAAATATGAACCTATTGCGGGTGGGTCCTTTACTTGGGAAAACTCGCTGGAAAATGGAATCTGGACTTATCCGTTGGAGCAGATTCATAAGGGCTTGCAGGACTGTTATGCAGGCTTGAAAAAAGATGTTCAGGAAAAATATGGAGTTACACTCAAGAAGTTCCGTGCTGGTGGTATTAGTGCCATGATGCATGGTTATCTTGCTTTTGATAAAGATGAAAAGCTTCTTGTTCCATTCAGAACATGGAGAAACACTATTACAGGTGAAGCTTCTCTTAAGCTTTCTGAGCTTTTTAATTTCCCTGTTCCAGAAAGATGGTCAATCAGCCATTTTTATCAGGCAATTCTGAAGAAGGAACCACATGTTCCACAGATTAAGAATGTTTACACTCTTGCTGCTTACATTCATTACATGCTCACTGGCCAGAAAGTTATTGGTGTTGGTGATGCATCCGGAATGTTCCCTGTAAAATTAAACGGTGCTAAAGCAGATTACAATTCTGAATATATTTCTAAGTTCGAAGCTTTACCTGAAGTAAGTGCTTTTGGCTTTAAGATTAATGAAGTTTTCCCTAAGGTTTTGATGGCTGGTGAAGCTGCAGGAAATCTTACAGAAGCTGGTGCTAAATTCCTTGACCCAAGCGGAGATCTTGAAGCAGGTATACCATTCTGTCCTCCAGAAGGAGATGCAGGAACTGGTATGGCTGCTACAAACAGTGTAAAGGCTAAAACAGGAAATATCAGTGCAGGAACTTCTGTATTCAGCATGGTTGTTTTGGAAAAAGATCTTGCCAACGTTTATCCTGGAATTATTGATATTGTAACAACTCCTGATGGATACCCTGTTGCAATGGTTCACTGTAATAACTGTACAGGCGAACACAACTACTGGATGGATCTTTTCCGCGAAGTTGCAGTTACAATGTGCGGTGAAGCAAATACTCCAAAGGTTGGAAAATTCTTTGATGATTTGATTAATAAATCACTTGAAGCAGATAAAGATTGCGGCGGACTTTTAGCTTACAACTATCTTTCTGGTGAAACAATCACAGGCTTTACAAGCGGACGTCCTCTTTTTGCCCGCGCAGAAAATGCAAAATTCAATATTGCAAACTTTATGCGTGTTCAGATGTTTGCTTCTCTTGGAGCACTCCGCGCAGGTATGGATATTCTTTACGATAAGGAAAAGGTTCCTGTAGAAAGTATGACAGGTGCCGGCGGATACTTTAAGACAGAAGCCGGACTTAAATATATGGCAGCTGCAATGAAAACAAGTGTTAGCGCTATGGAAACTGCAGGTGAAGGTGGTCCATGGGGAATGGCCTTGCTTGCAGCATACAGTGCAGATTCTAAGGGAAAGGTTTTGCCAGACTTCCTTAATTCAGAAGTATTCGGCAGCTGTAAAAAGACAACATCTGCACCTGAAGCAGACTTAGTTGAATCATTCAATATCTATTTTGAAAGATATATGAAAGGTTTGGAAATTGAACGAGCAGCAGTAAATACATTGTAACATATAAGTGGATTGCCACGCCCTTCGGGCTCGCAATGACGAAGACGTTGTCATTGCGAGGAGCGTAGCGACGTGGCAATCCACATTGGAGAATAAATTATGACTTATGAAAATATTCGTCTTCAGGCTTATGAAGCCAATATGAAAATCCCGGAGAATCATCTGGCGCTTTATACATGGGGAAACGTTTCTGCCTTTGACAAGGACAAGGGCGTTTTTGCAATCAAACCATCCGGAGTACCATATCCAGAGCTTACACCAGAATCTATGGTAATCATTGATCTGGACGGCAATAAAGTTGACGGTTCTATGAATCCTTCGAGCGACACCCCTACCCACGCAATTCTTTATAAGAAGTTTGGAATGGAAATGGGTGCAGAAATCGGCGGAATTATTCATACACACTCAACCTATGCTGTCAGCTGGGCTCAGGCTGTACGTTCAGTTCCTCTTTTTGGAACTACTCACGCAGACCATATCCAGAAGGCAATTCCTTGTACACCATACCTTAGCAAAGAAGCTGTTGAAAGCAACTACGAAAAAGAAACAGGCCTCCTCATTGTAAAACACTTTGCCGACCTTGGACTTAATCCAAGCGAAGTGAATATGGTTTTGTGCGGTGGTCACGGTCCTTTTGCATGGGGAAAAAATGCAGAAAAAGCAGTTTACAACGGAACAGTACTTGAAGAAATCTGCAAAATGGCGCTTAATACTCTTGCATTAAATCCTGAGGCAACTCCGCTTCCTGATTATATTGTAAACAAGCATTATATGAGAAAGCACGGACCTAATGCATATTACGGACAGGGAAAATAATTAATCTAAGGTAAATATCGATGCAACGGAGCTATTATACACAAGCCATTGTTATTAATATCAAACAAACTGGCGAGAATAACAGCTCTGTTACTCTTTTAACCCCAGAAAAAGGAATCATTTACGCTACTCTTTACGGCGGCCCAAAATCAAAACTAAGATCACTGGTGGCTTTGTGGCATTCGGGAAAAATCTGGCTTTATGAAAATCCCGAAAAAAAGCAGACAAAAATAAGCGACATGGAAGTTTCAAATTATCATCAGTCGTTTGGGGAAAATCTTTTTAAAATGTATGCCGCATCCCTTGCAGCAGAGCTTGCCATTAAAACACATTGTACAGGAAGCCCTGAGGTTTGTTTCAAATTGATTTCCGGATTTTTAGACGGCATGGAGCTTTGCGATGAAGAACAGTCACGGCTTGGACTTATAAGATTTTTGTGGCGATATCTTGAGCTTATGGGCATTCAGCCAGATGCAACTGTTGCCGGAGCATTTGCACCTAATTCAAATTCGTACTATAATAGATATGAAAATTGTTTTGAGGAAACCAGTTCCGGACAGTATTGCTTTGAAGTTAGCAGAGAGGCAGTAAATTATCTTGCTGCAATTTCTCTTTTACAGCCTTCACAGGTACGACTTCTTAAGATTTCTAAAAACGTTTACGATGAGCTTAAGTCTCTTGTATTTTTTCTTTTGGAATTAAACCTTGAAACAGAATTAAACAGTATAAAAACAGGAACAGGAATATTATAAATTTCCACAGAAAGTTCCGTACGATATATGGGTGGGATACATTTTGAATAACTGGATTAAGAGTGCTGTTTCCAAACAGCAGATAGAGCCTCTATGTAAAAAATACGGCATTGACCAGCTTTTAGCGTCTATTTTTGTTCGCCGTGGAATTACAACAGGACAAGACATACTTTATTACCTCGAAAGCGATTTAAGATTTCAGCATAATCCGTTTCTTTTTAAATCTATGGAAGATGCGGTTGAGCGAATAACTCAGGCAGAAGAAGAAGGTGAAAAAGTTCTTATTTTTGGTGACCGCGATGTTGATGGTGTTACAAGCACAACAATCCTTTATGATTATCTTAAATCTCGCGGACTTGATGTTCAGTGCAGGCTTCCTTTGGAAAGCGACGGCTATGGTCTTTCAAAAAAAGCAGTTGAAGAATTTGCAGCTCAGGACGGTACGCTTATTATTACAGTTGACTGCGGTATTTCTAACTATGACGAAATTGCATATGCAACTTCACTTGGAATTGATGTAATTGTAACAGATCATCACAATGCGCCCGAAAATCTTCCTGAGGCTATTGTTATTATTGACCCAAAAGAAAAAGATTCGGGCTACCCTTTTGCAGATATATCTGGTGCGGCTGTTGCGTATAAACTTGTTTCTGCACTCAGGTTTTCGCGCACTGATTTTTATAATTCGGAAATTTGTATTCTGGATGTTGAAATTAGCGAGAGTTCTGAGGCAATAATCAACTGTGTAAAAATCAAAAATCTTGTAAAAGTCAAAGAGCTTCATGAAAAAATTATTCCGGGTCAAACATCAATATATGACTTAAAGCTTCCATACTTTTTGCAGGGACAGGTAATTTACGCGTGGGATGCTAACAAAACAAAATCAGAGCTTACACAGATTTTTGGCTCTGGAATTGAGTTTAATATTTATGATTTAAAAAGCCAGGTTTGTGAAGTAATTCCTTCTGTAAAAAATCTTAGCGTAGAACAACTTCAGAATAATTCTAAAATTGCAAAATATCACGAAGAAGAAACATCTGCACTTGATACTCTTTTTAATCTGTACGTTACTTTCTGCAACAAAACAATCTGTCTTAAAAATAAAAACTATCTTGCAAATGAACGGCGCGATATGCAGCTTGTTGCTCTTGCCGCAATTGCAGACATCATGCCGCTTCAAAATGAAAACAGACTTTTTATAAAAAACGGAATTGATTCAATTAAGAAAGATGGACCACGCCCGGGACTTGCAGAGCTTTTCCATGAGCTTAAAATAAATGCAGAAGCGCTTACATCAATTGATATTTCCTGGACAGTAACACCAGCCCTTAATGCTGCAGGAAGACTTGGACAGGCAGATGTTGCGCTTGAACTTTTGATTTGCGAAGATCCAAAAAAAAGAAATCAACTTGCTATCAAAATCAGAGAATTAAATGACCAGCGAAAAGATCTTGTAAGCAAGGCCTATTACAAAATAAAAGAAACAGTAGAGCAAAGCATGGCCCAAAACGAACAAAAGCTTTGCATTATTATTGATGAAGAAATCCATCCTGGAATTACAGGAAACCTTGCAGGCAAACTCATGCAGGAAAGAAATGTGCCCGCAATCATAATTACAAAATCAGAAGGTGTTTACAAAGGCTCCATGAGAAGCTGCAGAGGCTTTATTACAACATCATTCCTTTCTTCGTTTGGAGACTTTTTCATTAATTATGGCGGTCACAATGCAGCGGCAGGCTTTAGCTTTGAAAACGAACGCCTCGAGCTTTTTAATAAAAAAATTAAAGAACTGCTTCCTTCTATAAACTTAGAAGAAGAAAATCTCGATATTAATATAGATGCAGAAATTCCTCAAGAATTTTTGTCTCCAGAATCGTTTAAGATTGTTAATACAATGGAACCTTTTGGTGCCGAAAACAAAGAGCTTCTGCTTGTAACAAAAAATATCAAGCTGTGCGATGCTATGGTCCAGGGTAAAAAAGAACCATACTCCCTTAAGCTTGTTTTTGACAACGGAAAGTATAAGTTTCCAGGAATGTTCTTTGGTCAGGCAGAACGATTCAATAAAGATATTATAATTGGTCACAATTACGATATTCTTTACACAATGGTTTATAACTATTTCAACGGCAATGTAACGCCGCAATTCAGGATTAAGGAAGTACGACAATCATGATTAAAATGAAAAAGATAATTTTAATTCTTGCAGCTTTTATTCAGGTTTCTTTTTGTTTTGCAAAGACAGCAGTTTTCCAGTCTGAAAATTATCACCTTTCGGTAACATATAATGAAACTCTTGTTCCAGGAGACGCAGTTTTTGTAAGGATGTCTGTTACCCTTCCAAAAAATCACAAAAAAAATAAAAATGATACAGAAAAGCGCGGTGCCCTCCAGCTTTATCAGGATAAAAAAGTTATAGAAAAGGCAAACTTTTATTCAATTGGAAAAAAGAAATCGAACCAGACATATACAGATATGCTTTGTGGTATTCCTCTTTCTCCATGGCTCACAGGCGGAAACTATTCTCTCAAAGTTATTTTCTCTTTTGGTGATGAGGATTCAGGCGAGTTTAATCTTCCTGTAACATTTAAACCACGTAAGTTTATAGAAGAAGTTATTGAACTTGATGCTTCGAACACTGCAATTAAAACAGATATGAGTCCAGAACGTATGGCTCAGATTGAAAAGCTTAACAACATCCTTTTCACAACAATGCCGGAGGATGTTTATACACTTAAAAAGTTTATCTGCCCTACTACTTCTACACGCTACACAGCTTATTATGGTGACAGACGCACCTATGCATATTCAAACGGAAAATCTTCAACCTCACTTCATTACGGAAATGATTATGGAATTCCAGAAGGTTCTGAAGTTCGTGCTTGCGCCGACGGAAAAGTTGTTATGGCAGAAAACCGTATTTCAACCGGCTGGAGCATTGTAATTGAACATCTGCCTGGCTTATACAGTCTTTATTATCATCTTTCTTCAATGGATGTTAAAGAAGGCGATACTGTAAAACAAGGCGATTTGATTGCTAAATCTGGATCAACCGGACTTGCCACAGGCCCACATCTTCACTGGGAAATGCGCCTTAACGGAAGCGCCGTAAAGCCTGAATTCTTTATGGATGATTTTACGTTTGAATCGGAAAACTAAAATCAGAAATTAAATTTCTTTTACAATAATTTTCCCGTCAGAAAGAACTTGAATAGAATAATAAGCATCATTTCTGCATTCTGAAAGATCAACAGAATATGTTGTAATATGCCCAAAGGGCGGAACAATTAAAAGTTTTTTTGTTGCAAAGCGTGCAATTTTATAAAGCTCCTGTCGTTCGTAAAGTGAAGATCCGTAACCAGAAAGCAGACATTGATTATTATCATTATAATATTTTTCTAAATCTGTTCCGCCATGACGATCTTTGTTTGTCTGCATTATTCGTTCTTTACCATAAATCCTCAAAGGAAAAATAAAGAACTTGTCTTTAAAAGAAGCTTCTGCAAAATCAACAGAAAGATAGTTTCCTGACCAGGAACGTTCTATTGCGGCAATTTCGTTTCCGGCTGTATCGACTACCGAAAAAGATGCGCTTATTGTATTTCCGTCTGGCGAAGACGATGAACCGTATAAATGAACTCTTATATATTCCTGCTGGTTAGGTTGATCTATTTGAGAAGCAGCATGGTAAACTGAAATGTATGCAATAAAAACAAAACAAATCCACATAATGAAAAGCAGAAATAAAATTATTAAGAGAAACTCACCTATTACGTTTTTTTGTTTACTCATAATAATTTCAAAAACTGCTCTTCTGTAATTACAGGAATACCAAGCGCCGCAGCCTTAACATTTTTGCTTGATCCGCTTGTCGTATCGTTTGTTACAAGGTATGTAAGGTCTTTTGTAACAGAGCTTTTGCAGACTCCGCCATTTTGTTTTACAAGCTGTTCGGCATCCTGACGTTTCATTGTTACAAGCTCGCCTGTAAAGCAGAAAGACTTTCCTTCAAGCTTACCGCCAGCGCTAGATTCAATAGAAATTATTCCATCCTGAACAAGGCGACGCATTTCGGCAGCGTTTTCGCTAAGACCCTGGACAATGTTATGAGCCATAATTTCTGCAAATCCATAAACATCTGCAATCTGATCTTCTGTTGCAGCAAGAAGCTTATCAAGTGTATTAAAGCCTGCCTGTACGAGTTTTTCTGCAAGAGTTTCACCAAAGCCTTCTATATCAAAGCCTGCAAGGAAAACTGGAAGCGTCATATTTTTATGAGCTTGTATACTTTTATAGACTTTTTCAGCACCTAAAGAACGTTTTTCTGCTTCCTGGCTTTCTTCGTTTAAGAAATATGGAACAAGCTCTTCTACCTGAAGGCTGTAAATATCAGAAATTGACTTTAAGCGTCCGTCCTTAAAAAGCTGAGTTACTAGAGTTTCTCCAAGGTCACGAATATCTACAACCTGCTGAAATTTTAAAAGCTGATGAAGAACTCGTTTTGAACATTCTTTGTTCGGACAATAAAGTCTTGAACCGTCATCAACAAGCTTTGTTCCGCAAGTTTCACATGTGCATGGAAATTCAATCGGGATAGTTTTAATATCTTTTTCTTCTACAACACTTTCAATTTTTGGAATAATTTCTCCGCGCTTTACAACAACTACGTGGCTTCCAATCTGAACACCAAGCTTTCGTACAGTATCAGGATTTGCAAGACTTGCACGCTGAACCTTTGTCCCGTTTAATTCTACTTCATCAAAAATCGCAACAGGTGTATAAGTTGCACCATTCTGGCTCCATTCAACTTCACGCAAAACTGTAGTAGCTTCTTCCAGTGAAAACTTAAAGGCTATCTGTCTGTCTGGTCTTGCACGTGAAGCATCTTCAAAATCTATGCGGTTTTCTTTTACAACAAGGCCGTCAATATCGTATTCAATATCCTTGCGCTCTTCCATTATTTTTGCACGGTATGCAATTACACGTTCTGCATTTTTACAAATTACAAGTCTTACAACATTAAAACCGCAGCCCATGAGCCAGGAGATTTTTTCTTTTTCATTTGTAAAATATGATTTTCCGTCTGTAGAAAGTGCATCATAAACAATGAGCTTAAGGTATTCGCTGCCTCTTCCGTCCTTACGCTTCATAAGACCGTTTGCGGCATTTCGGCAGTTTGCTTTGTCGGAAAAATACTTTTTGTGAACCTCGTGAGTCATTATAACTTCACCACGGATTCCACCAGTAAAAGGAACAAGCTCACAGTCCTTATAAATTGCAGGATAAACACCGCCCATTTTTTTTGCATTTGCAGTAATGTCGTCTCCAATAGAACCATCACCGCGTGTTACAGCACGAACAAGCCAGCCGTTTTCATATTGAAGCTCAAGTGAAGCACCGTCAAGTTTATATTCTACAAGATATTCGTCGTATTTATGTTTTTCTGCCCATGCTAAAAACTGTTCAGGATTTGCGGCTTTTTCCTGACTTCCCATTGGCATAACATGATGGATTTTTTCAAAGTTACCGGAATCGGCGCCAACCTTCTGCAAGATTGCATTGCCTGGATCAAGAGATTTTAGTTCATCCCAAAGCGCATCAAACTCAGCATCGCTTATTTCACCTTCGCCGTTATAATATGAGGCCTGATATCTTGTAATGAGTTTTTCCAGTTCGTTTATTCTTTGAGAAGTAAAAAGATCCGGCATAATGAATTATCCTTCCTTTTCAAAAAACAGTTCTGTTATCTGACGGTCGGCAGCAACACCCTTGCGTTCAAACTTTGTCTGTGCACGCCAGGGTTGAGGATCTGCAAAGCCTTTGTATTTATTTTTAAGATGAGGTGTCTGTTCCAGCTGTTCAAGTGCAAACTCTGCGTAATCAATAATATCTGTAACAAAATAAATGTAGCCGCCAGGAGTAAGTTTTTGTGCAAACAAATCTGTTTTTGGACGCTGAACGAGTCGGCGTTTATGATGACGTTTTTTATGCCATGGATCAGGAAAGAAAATATGTAAGCCGTTAATTGAATTGTCACCGATCATTGTTTCAAGAACATCAAGGGCATCGTATTCAATTACATAAAGATTTTTTAATTCGCGCTTTTTAATTTCGCTAAGAACCTTGCCTACTCCAGGTTTATGAACTTCTATTCCAAGATAATTAATATCAGGATTTTCCTGAGCAATTTTTACAGTTGCGTCGCCCATGCCAAAACCTATTTCTACAATAATAGGATTTGTATTTCCAAATACATCTATAAAATTGAGTTTTTTATTTTCAAAAGGAATACACCATGCAGGTGCAAGTTCATTGTAAGAGCGCTCCTGTGCAGCAGTCATTCGGCCGGAACGCATAACATAAGTTTTTACTGTTCTTCTGTGTTCGGCTTGAGGGTTGGGTAATGGGTCTGTGTCTGTTGTTTTATTTTCAATATTATCCATAGTCACTCTTTATTTTTAGTTTCCAGGTTCAACTTTTTCCATTGGCAGATTGCAAATTATTGTTCCGCTCTGGTTTATCCATGACTCCTGGTACTCTGCAGCTTCTCTATAATTATTCCAGATTCCACGTGAATCCAAAAGCTCAGAAGTACGTGGTCCGTAATAAATTATCTTTTTATTTGCATCATAAACGGTAAGCATTCTTGTGCTGTAAAACTTTTTCATTACCTTAGATACGTCAGAGCCCTTTGTTTCGTAAAGAGATTTGTCGTAGCTGAGGATTCTTTTTATTTCTGTCTGTTCATCATCTGCCTGGCGGAATAATATTGTATATTCACCAGAAGGGATTTTTTGATTTGCAGGCATTACAAAGTTTGTTACACCGCAATATGTTTTTTCTGAATCGGCTGCAAGAACTAAATCATTTGCTTCCCATACATATTCATTTTGATCTGATGTAACTGTAATTGTATCAAATCGTCTTGGGTTTGAAACGGATTCAACAAAAATGCTTAAACGAGCATTTGGTAAATCGTCATATGAATTGTAATCAAAAACAACAGAAAGTCTTGAATTTCCTAATTCAGGAACATTATTTGAGCAGGAACAAATTCCAAGTACAAAGGCAATGAAGAGAAAAGGTAGAAAATGTTTTGAAAAGAAATGTCTTACCATAAATTAAAAGTTGAAATTCAGCGTAATAACCGTAAGTTCACTGGCAGAGAACTGGTTTACTAAAGATTCAAACTTTACATTAACCTTCTTGCATGCATCATCAAGATAAGAAAGGTAGTACAAACCAAGATCTGTACCTTCCTGACCGTCTGGAAGTTCACGGTAAAAGTCAATAAGTGTCTTTTTAGCTGTATTTGATGATTTCGCGTTATCGATGTTTTCTTTTACTTCCTGGAACTCATCATCCTTGTTATAAAGGGTGATAGAAAGCTTACCCTGTTTACCAATTGATGAAGAACCTCCACCAAGCTTCCATGAAATAAATACAAGTTCGTGATTGCGTTGAAGTTCTGCAACAATTTTTGCACGTACTTCTGGATCAAAAATTAAAGCATCTATATCTTCAACATCCTGATACATATTTCTTGCTTCTTTACGGATGTTTGTATTTTCATTATTAAGGGCAAGTTCCATTACCATTACCGAAATATATTCTGCAACCTTTGATTTTTCCATGTAAGAGCTAAGAAGATTTCGGATAGCAATGAACATTTCATTTGCGCCATCGGCTTTATGGAACAAAGTAATGATATACCAGTTCATAAGACCAAGACGGTTCATGAACTTTTCTGACATCAACAGATAGATATTCTTTTCTTCATCAGAATAATCCGGATTTGTCATTATGGCTTTCCAGATTGGGTCCAATATGCTGCGTCTTGTTGACTGGATAATAGTCTCTTTGTTCTGAAGGATTGAACGGAGCTGGCGTTCACTCATTTTTGTTTTTTCATCAATAAGGTGAGAAGGATTTGCTCTGTTATGCTTGCGTACACATTCACACTGAATAAGGGCTGCATAAACATCACGGTCAAACTGCTTATATAACAAAGAATAAACAACGACCTTTGAAAGATCCATTACTTCCTGACGTGAAGAAACAAATTCGGACATTGAAATCTCTATTTTTGAGATGTAGTCCAAAAGAATCATGCTTTGAATTGACTGTGGTGAAAATTTATTTAACGAAATACCATACTCATCAACATTATCAGCAAGTCTAAAACGCATTAATTTCTTATTATGACTGATAAAATTTGAAGCACCATCTTCGGTAAGTATTACTTTTAGAGGTAATTCAATAATAAATTTTTTGTCGGACGCGCTCATTTCACCTTCTCATTTACTTTTTATAATTGTGTTATTACTATTATAATACAAGGTACTTGCATTGTAAACACTTAAATAATAAACTGAACAAGTGAAACCTTTTACAAAATCACTTTTAATGATTTTTTTCCTCATTTTTTGCACAAACAATCTCATTGCCCAAAACAATTGCGGCCAGCTGTTTGATTTTCTGGAAAAAAAAGGTTTTGAACCACAAGTTCAACTTCTTACAGCAGGTGGTACTAACAGCCTGCCTTATAATATTATCGTCAACTTTTCACCTAAAGACATTAAAAAAGAGACCAAAACTTCTCAAAACCTCATCATTTTGTTCAATATAGATGAAGTATGGGACATTAGAGACAATATTACTTCTATTTTGCAGCTGCTTGGCGAACAAAACTACAATTCTACTGTTGTTTTTTGTTATGCAAGCCGCCTGAATATCCCCCGAGAAAACATAATATACGGTTCCGAAATATTTGCGCGTTCTTTAAACTCAGACGGCAACAATCACGTATATATTTTTAATCTTAATTCCTCTAAAAACTCAATTATTTCGGGCAGTAACGGACATCATTCTCCTTCGTGGATGCTAAAAGACATGTTCGATGCATACAGCAGTGCAAAGCTTACAGATGGCCTTCCTTTTTATTATATAAGCCAGACGTCCGAATATACGTTTTGTACAGACAAAACACTTCTTGCATTTTTAAATTACGATATTCCCTGCATTTTAGGAAACATAACAGATTCTAAAAAAGTATTTGATGTTGCAAAAAGCATTATTTTTTCTTTTGAAGAATCAAGTTTAAAACCAGACGATTCTCACACCTTTATGTTCCGCATTTTTGGAAAACGAATCTGGCTTTCGGAATTCAGAATTATTAATGCAATCATAATTATTGTAGTTCTTGGATTTTTATTTGTATTCTGCCTCGGTTTTATAAATAAAAATATTAAACGCGAATTCTGGCAGGAAATAAGCTCTATCTGGTATGCATTACCAATAATTTACATTCTTTCTTATTGCGGATTTTTTGCCGGTAAAGGCCTGTATAATTTGTTTGTAAAAGCAGGCTCTCAAAACTACACAGTTTATGGATTTTTTATTTTAGAGCTTGCAATTGCAACACTTTTTGTTTCTGCTTTTTATATGGCAAACCTCACATTCCAAAAAAAGTACACTACCCGCTCGCTTGATTTTCTTTTAGTTATAGATACCTTTATAAACCTTGTAATCTTTACGCTTGTTGACATTTCGCTGTTCCCAATTTTTCTTGCTATTTTTGCAGTATCTTTAATTTCATTTATATTCAGGCGAAACTGGATCCACATTATTTTATTTGTATTTTTGATTATTCCGTTTATTCCGTATGTAAACGCACTTTTTCAAGGTTCGGACAAAGAAAGCCTTCATACTCTGCTTGTAAAAAGTAACACATTTCCATTTTTAGTTTCACTTGTTCTTCTGCCAGTTTATCTTATGTGGCTTAGAATATTGAATTCAATGAAAAAATGGTATGCAAAAAAAAGAGTTTACGCTTCTGTTTTAATAACAATGTTTCTTTTTATAATCTTTACGCTTGTAATTGTGAACAAGATTTTTTATTCGGGCAAAAAATTTGAAGCAAAACAGATAAATGTTGTTACGACAGATATCCCTGACTTACAGCAAAAAATGGATTTTGAAATAACCTGGAAGGATAAAGCTATTTTTAGCGACACAATCAGAAATCTTGTTATTACTTCAAACGAGCCGCCTGTTTATGTTAGCGTTAAAGTCACAGGAAAAAATCCGGTTTTATATTCCGAAAATGATTTTACTAATCTTGCTTCACAAAATCCGGATGAAAAAAACACAGCAGAATTTCTTATGCCCCTTTATCCACCACAAAAGCTTGAGTTTAATTATGGAACTGACATATCAGAACAGGAAATTTTTGTAGAAGAAATTATTTATAATGAAGAAGATAATACATATTATTCTATAACTAAATCGGTTATAATTGAGGGCAAGGAATGAATAGCCCTGAAAATATAGTACATCATTATTTTCTCCATGCAGACCTTGATGCTTTTTTTGCTTCGGTTGAACAGCTTGATCACCCGGAATACAGAGGAAAGCCTGTAATTGTTGGCGGAAAGCCTGAAGACAAAAGAAGCGTTGTTTCTACTGCATCTTATGAAGCACGTGTCTTTGGCGTTCATTCTGCAATGCCAGTTGCAAAAGCGTACCAGCTTTGTCCTCAAGGGATTTTTGTTCACGGACGAATGAAACGATACTCAGAATTGTCGTATCAGATTATGCAGATTTTTGCAGATTTCTCGCCTGATGTTCAACAGATGTCTATTGATGAAGCGTTTATTGATTTAACAGGAACAGAAAAACTTTTTGGTCCACCGCAGGAAACAGCCCTTAAAATAAAAGAACGTGTAAAAGCAGAAACAGGTCTTACAGTTTCTATAGGCCTTGCCCCAACAAAATATCTTGCCAAACTTGCAAGCGACATGAAAAAACCGGATGGATTTTACATGATAGAAGAAGGCAGCGAAGAAACCTTTATGCTAAATCTTCCGCTCAAAAAAGTCTGGGGAATTGGAGACAAAACATACGAAGCATTAAAAGCAAGCGGCCTCAGAACAACACGTGATGTTCACGAAAAAAGTCTTGAAGCCTTAACCTTTATGTATGGCCAGAATACAGGAAGCTTTTTATATAATGTAGTACGCGGAATTGAAGTTGTAAACTTTGACAGAAAAACAAAAAGTCATTCTATAAGCAACGAAACAACTTTTCCTTTTGACGTAAGCGACATTTACACAGCAGAAACTGCAATTTTAGAATTATGCCATTCTG
Source organism: Treponema sp. (assembly GCA_045224915.1). Lineage (GTDB taxonomy): Bacteria > Spirochaetota > Spirochaetia > Treponematales > Treponemataceae > Treponema_D. Next base: position 651 of record JBGVAV010000151.1, on the reverse strand, counting down.
TAATATTCAGGCTTCTTAAAGAAAACGGCTTTTCGCGCACAGTTCAGGTAAAAATCCGTTATGGAGATTTTTCAACAGTTTCTATTCAGCAGACATATTCTTATTCAATTTTAACTTTGGATTCTTTGTATTCGGCAGCGAAGGAACTTTTTGAAAAAAAATATGAAAGAGGACGTGGCGTTCGCTTAATTGGAATTGCGCTTGAAAATATAGAAAAATCAGAGCGCACATTTCAGCCAAGTCTGTTTGATGACGGAAGTGAAAAAAAGCAGAATGTCGAAAAGGCAATTTTAACTCTAGAAAAAAAACATCCCGAAATAAAAATTCATAAAGCACGCATGCTCGAAAATCTTGGTAAGGGAGTAAAGGTTTTAATAACAGCTGCGGGCCTATTTGCATTAAGCCTATTTGGAACAGGCAAGGCCTTTGCCCAGGAAGTGCTGGAACCAGAAGAAGAATCTACCTACGAAATATCAGGCAGCTGGACAGGCATAATGAAAGGCAGTGTTGATTCTACCTTTGGCATGGGCAACCCTTTTGGCATAAGCGCTTCAACTCCGGTTTTTGATCAGGAAATAGATTTATCTGCTCTTATTCACATAACACCTCAATTTTATTTTGAACTGGAATTTCTGGATAAGTTTAAAAACA
>JBGVAV010000150.1:0-20733 GCA_045224915.1 Treponema sp. | reverse complement strand
TCTTTAATCAACTGCTGGTCTTCGGGATTTTCATATTTAAGCAGAAGATCCAGATTTTCACCATAATAAAGATCTGCTCTATAAACGACAGCTTCCTCACTCAGATAAGGAAGACCAAGTAATTCGGCTGCTCTTTCCAGATCTCTCTTAACAACAGCTTCTGCCCAAAGCGGATATTCCTGTCCAAAACCTTTATATTTCCAGTCTGCAAAAAGAGCGGGCTGACTTTCTAATTCTTTTGGGGAATTACCTTTTATGCTGTCATTACTTGCACATCCTAAAAACAAGAGACAGACAAAGAAAGTAACAAGGCTAATAATAATAACTTTATTTTTCATTACCTCATTATACATCATTTTTTAATTGCCTATCTACTGTTTTTTTTGTATTATTTAGATATGAAAAAGATTACTTTATTAATTTGCACACTTGCTCTTTCAGGTGCTGTTGCAACTACAGCAGTTTCATGTAGAACTGTAAAAGATATTCCAGAAGATTTGACTGCTCCACAGCTTTTGCAAAAAGGCCAGAGCTGTTATGACAATGCCGATTATAAATCAGCAGAAGTATACTATCAGACTACAATTGATCGCTACGGTGATGACACAGTTACATATATCGAAGCAAAATACGAGCTTGCTCATCTTTATATGAAAAGAAAGAAATATGAAAAGGCTCGCTCTGCCTTTGATGAGATTCTTGAAATTTATGCTTATGCACCTTCTGGATCTCTTCCTGCTTCGTATAAAAAGCTGGTACAAATAGAAATGGCAAAAATACCAGATTAATCGCTTGGCAAAAGAATAGCTTTAACTTTAATATCCTTAGACTCTGCAAGACCCATTACATAGTCTTTTGAATATTTTCCAAGTCCGCGTGGCTTTGGATGTGGCTCGGCGTCTCCAATTAAAATAATGCGTCTTGTTGCACCCCATCGCCAGTTATAAAATTCCGTAGAAGAATAAATTGCTTCGTAAACAGCTTCCGGAATATCTCCACCCTCTTTACCAAGAATGCGGATAGAATTCAGATTTTTATTAAACGCAGTAAGATTATCTGTAAAGCCAAAGAATCTTACAGGAAGACCTTTGTAATTAAAGTTATCGCCATAGTCGCGGTAGAAAAGCAGACCAAAGCGGGCACCTGTTGTTTTTTCAAATTCCTTTAACAAAGCTGGAAGTAAATCTTTTTTAAGAGTTTCAATATCGTTTTTCATGCTGCCTGTTGCGTCAATTGCAAATACAACATCAAGATTATCTTTATCACCAATATCTTCAAGAACCTCAAGAATATCATCTACAATTGTTTCAGGACCTTTTGAATAAACAATAAAATCAGACATTTCTTCAAACTTCTGACTTGCAGCAGGATTATAATCATCTGTAAGAACAATCTTTTCTGCAGGAGGCTCTGGTGGCGGAGGATTTGGCTTTGCCCTGCGTCGTGTCTCCAGGTTAAACATAAAAGGACTGTCCATATATTCGCCTGTATAATCAGCATACGGCTTTTCAAAGGTTCTGATATTTATAAAAGTTCCGCGCCCTATTTCTATAACGGCATTACGGCTCCATTCATATCCATAGGCAAGCTTTAACGGAATAAAAATATGAAATGCATTTCCAAGTCCACTGACCTTTTCTGTAGTTGAATCTATAAGGCTGTATTTTGCTCCTTCAGAAACAAGAGGCTTACCATCAAGATAACGGATTTCATCACCATTTATTGGATTATATTCAAGTGCACGATATGCATAATTATCTGCTTTACCGTTTGGATCGCGTGTAGTTTCTGTAAGAAGCACAGACTCTACCCCTTTGATTTTACGGATATAAAGATGATAGCCTGTAAGCTCACCTTCTTCATTTGTTGCTTCTTTTAAACGTATATCGCCCGCTTTAATGCGCATAGCGTTTTGTTTTGGTGTATAAACAATTTTTTGAGTTTCAGAAGCTTCCTGTGCATACATAAAACCCTGAAAAAAAGCACAAAAAAGCATCAAAGAGAATATATTTTTAGAGATTTTTTTCAATAACATAGTTACTTATCGGCTTTATGATGGTTTTATATTAGAAGTTAGGTAAACTTGAAAAAAAGGCCCAAAGGGGGTAAAATATGATTATGAAATTTAAACATTTTGCACTTATTTTAGCATTATTCGGTTTCTCTGCATCTTTATTTGCACAACCAGCAACATATTCATTCTCTGGTTTTGGAGGCGGTTTACCTTCTTCGGCAACACGAGTTTCTATGGGCGCTTCTGAAACAACAACTTCACAGCGGATTATAATTGCAGATGATGACGATATTGATGAAGACGAGCAGACACCTGATTATGACTATAAAGACGAGCCTACTGTTAATAAGCACAAAAAAACAGGACTTATTGTTACATATATAGTTTTGGGTGTTGTAGTTACAGCCGGAATCGCAGTAGGAGCCTATTATCTTACAAATGAATCTGCAAACTGTTGTTCAACACTTTCTCAAAACCTTGCAGAAGGTTGTGCAGAAGGCTGTGGCGAATCTTGTGGAGAATCATGCGGTGAATCATCAAGCGAAGCATGTGCTTCTTCTTCAAGCGATGCCTGCAGTTCATCATCTTCGTCTGGAAGTTCATGCAGTTCAAGCTCAGGCAGTTCATCAACCTGTACTACATCAAACATCAGCAGCATTTTTACTAATGGACTTCAGTTGATTCCAATTTATGTTCCATAAAAAAAATATACTGCCTTTTTTAAGTGCAGTTTTATTTCTTACATTTACCCCTCTTTATTCGGCTTCCAGGAGCATCAACTCCTTGAAGCTTGATTTTTTACGTACAGAAAACTCTTTTGACCAGCAGGATTCCACCGAGTTCCAAAACACTCTAAAGGGAACAGTTATCTACAATAAAAATCCTTATGTTTTTATTTTTCAGATTACGTCGCCAGCAAAGCAAACTATGTATGTAAATCAAAACGGTGCATATTTAATTGATGATGACACCATTATTGAAATTTCTGAAAATGCCGACTTTCTTAATCAAACCTGTAATGATTTTTTGAACTGGTTTAAATCTGATTATGGATTGGAAGAAGCTTTTTTTAAGCCTACAGACCGCTGGTTCGAGGATGATTCTATTGTTTCTCAATGGGACTGCTATTACATGCGTGAGCAGCCTCTTGATAAAATCCACGTTTATTCAGATGCAAACGGAAACTTTACAAGATTAAAGATGTTTATTAATTCCACAACGCTTGTTACAGACACAAGGCTTTCGGCTTTTAAAAGCTCAGGCGGATTTTCTTACCCTACTTCAATTGTTTCTATTTCTTATAACGAAGAAAAACCTATGATAAAAACAACCCTTGAGTTTTCTAATATAAGCTTTAATAATCCTGTGCAAAATGATTTTGTTAGCTTAATTGACGAGTCTTCGCTTTCAAAAATTGAAGCTGCAAAAAAGGATTTATCTGCACCAAAAATCATTCAAGGCCCTGTTACACCTGAACAGACAGTTTATAGAGTTTCAATTCCTTCGGTGCTTGTAAGCGGCTCTTTTAAATTCTACAAAAAATTTATTACAAGCCAGGATATGTCCAACTGTCCGTTTTATCCTTCCTGCTCACAGTTTATGTTAGAGGCAGTTTCGCAAAACGGTATTGCAGGATTTTTCCAGGGAATAGAACGTCTTAAGCGCTGCACAAATACAGAGCATAGCCGTGGCCTTTATGAAACACTAAGCAACGGCAAGCATTATGATCCTGTTCCAACAAAGCAAAAAAAGTAAATGGAGATAAAATGAAAAAACGATTTTTTTATGTTTTAATTATATTATTAGTCGCAACACTTTACGGGCAAACAAAGCCTGCCACAACAATCACACCTTCGCCATACGCACCATCCATTTTAAAAAGCTTTGCAGACTCCCTTTACGAAGAAGGCTTTCTTACTCAAGCCGAAGGTGAATATAAAAGATATCTTTTTAGCCAGACAGATTTTTTACAGAAAAACACAGACATTCAGACTTCTCTGTTAGCCTTATCTAACATCTACAAAAAACAAAACGACACAAACGGAATTATCTGGCTTAAAGAAAACTTTTATGACAATGCTATATTTTCTGTAAAAGAAAAAATTAATTTTACCCAGGCTGGATTTGTTTTTAAAACCCGCAACGCTTCTGATTTTTCACTTTTTACAGCGTCGTTTGAACAAGACAAACAAGACTTTTCAAGAGTTTTCACAGACCTCATAGATACTTCGGCCTTAGTCTTACATAACGATATTGGCGGTCTTAAAAATCAATGTGCAAGACTTTCAAGAACAAATCCCGATTACGAAAAACTCAACTCCCTTTGTCTTGATTACAAAATTAAAAGTCCGGGCCTTGCATTATTTCTTTCTACAATTATTCCAGGCAGCGGTAAATGGTATACCGGCTCGTTTGGAACTTTTGTATCTTCATTTCTTATGGTAGGTTCCTTTGTTGCAGGAACTGTTATAACCGGTATTCAAACAGAATGGAAAAGCTGGCAGCCATATGTATTTGGAACATGTGGCTTAGTTCTTTACATTGCAGAAATTTATGGAGCATATCAAAGTGCCAAACGCTATAACCAGGCACAATATAGAACGCTTTGCGAAGAAATAGATAAACTATATGAAAAAGAGTATTAGGATTTTTGTAACAAGTTTAGGTTTCCTCTTTTTTGCATCGCACTCTCTTCTTGCGCAGGCAAAGGCAGATCCTTATGCTGATTTGTATAATTATGCCCAGACTCTTTATGAAGCACAGGCTTTAGAACAAGCCGAAACAGAATTTAAAAGATATATATTTATGCAAAATTATTCACAAGGTGAATTTGTTCCTCAGACTTTTTGCAGCTTAGCTTCAATTTACGAAAAACAGGAACGCTGGAGCCTTGCAGCACAAAACATTCAAAAGGCTATAATTTCTGTAGAACAGCAAAGCGATGACACAAACAAACAGGAGCTAGTTACAACTCTACGCATTATGCATATTAAATATCTTTATAAAGCTTATCAAAATTCAAAAAAATATTTATCTGATGATTTATATATTTTTTCATATATGAATCTGCCGCAAATAAATGACGAAGTAAAACAATGTGCCTACTCTGCAGCTATTGCAAATGCAGTTGTAAACGGCCGACTTGAATATGCACAAAAAACATACGAAAAGGCAATTGAACTTTTTCCACAAGGCTGGAAGGAAGAACAAGTCCAGACCATGAGTTTAAGCTTTCAAAAGCTTGCGGCTTTTAAACCAAAAAATCAAAAGCTTGCAGGCTATCTTTCTTTTATTCCAGGTCTTGGACAGCTTTACGCAGCAAATTATAAAGATTCGCTAAATGCATTTTTACTCAACGGTTCAATAATCGCAGTAAGCGTTTATTCAATCTGCACATTTGATTTCTGGACTTTCTCGCTTTTGGAATTTGACCCTTTAATCCGCTTTATGAAAGGAAATATTTACAACGCTCAAAAAGACGCCTATCAATATAATCTTAAAAAGCAAAACGAACTTGCAGAGCCAATTTTAGAATGTCTTGAACCTAAACAATAAAGACCTAAAGTAGTTTTTCGATAGTCTTTACAGCTTCATTGATTTCTGGAATATTAAGACTTTCAATATCACCAGCATCTACAGCGCGGCTTGTTTCTTCCTGAGTTGGAATGCGGGCAAGCACAGGGATATTAAAGGTTTTGGCAATTTCATCAATATTACTTTTTCCAAAAACAGTTATTTCTTTTCCGCAATCCGGGCATTTTACGTAGCTCATGTTCTCTACAATGCCAAGAATAGGGATATTCATCATATTTGCCATATTTACGGCTTTTTCTACAATTACACGAACAAGCTGCTGTGGAGAGCTTACAACAATAATACCGTCAATAGGGAGCGACTGGAAAACTGTAAGAGGAACGTCGCCTGTTCCCGGAGGCATATCAACAAACATAAAGTCAACATCCTTCCAGATAACATCTGTCCAGAATTGCTTTACTGTACCGGCAATAACAGGGCCACGCCAGATTACAGGATCATTTTCGTTCTGAAGCAAAAAGTTCATAGACATAAGCTGGATTCCACTTTCTGTCAAAACAGGCTTGAGAGCTTCCTGACCTTCAACTGCCTGAGCGCGTTCATCTCCAACGCCAAAGCTTTCTGGAATAGAAGGGCCTGTAATATCGGCATCAAGAATAGCAGTTTTAAAACCATCTTTATTTACATGGGCAGCAAGAAGGCTTGTAACGAGCGATTTACCTACACCGCCCTTTCCACTTACAATTGCAATTACCTTTTTAATTTTGCTGTCCTTATGTGGAGCAACCTGAAAATCTCTTTTAGAACAGTCCTGACTGCAAGAGCCGCAATCATGTGTACAATCTGACATGTTTTTTACCTCTTATTTTAAATATAATATCAAACCATCTATAAGGCAACAAAATTATCAGAGCAGGCAGACTATTAAATTCTGCGCTCCGGCTTTTTATAATCTTTATCTCTAATTGCCGGGAAGTCGGCTTTGGCACAATATTCAATTTGAATTTTGCCACCGGCTTCCTCTACTTTATATATTGAGTTATTGTCATAATTCTGGATAAGCCAGTTATCGTAGTCTGTCCAGGAATCAAAAGTTTGTGTCATAAATTAGTCCTTAGTTATCTCGTCGCCTTCTTCAACAGGATCTGGAATTGCAGATTTTTCGGAATTCTTTTCTGGAATCACAAATATAAAAAGCAAACTGCTGATAAGCAAGAGATATGGATACAAAAGGAATGGCATTATATCAAAGGCAGAAACCCCTGCACCAAGCGATTGTGCAGCACTAATAGCAACAAGCATCTGAGCACCATAAGGAATAACTCCCTGGAATACACATGAGAATGTATCAAGAATAGATGCAGCCTTGCGGTTTGAAATTCCATAAGTTTCTGACATCTGCTTTGCAATAGGGTTTGCCATTACAATTGCTACAGTGTTGTTTGCAGTTGCTATATCCATTGCGCCAACAAGAAGTCCCATTCCAAGCTGACCACCCTTCTTACCCTTGAACACCTTTTGAATTCCGTTAAGCAAAGCAACAAATCCACCATGCTCTGCAATAAGAGCACAAATTGCAGAAACAAGAATTGCAACCATAGTAGTTTCGAACATGCCCGAAACTCCAGCGCCCATATTAGCAAGTAAATCGACAGCCTTAAATGCGCCTGTTGCAAGCATAATAATTGCTCCCGAAACAATTCCAAGAATCAATACAATAAATACATTCATACCAATAATTCCGCAAACAAGTACAAGAATATATGGAAGAATCTGAACAAGATTGTATTCATTTTTGATTGTACCGCTTACATCATATCGTGAAGAAATAATAAGAAGGAGGAGAACAGTAATAATAGCAGCTGGAAGAGCAATAAAGAAGTTTTCCTTGAATTTATCTTTCATCTTACAGCCCTGACCGTTACAAGCGGCAATAGTTGTATCAGAAATAAAAGAAAGGTTATCGCCAAACATTGCACCGCCCATTACAGAACCAACACAAAGAGCAACACCAAGGCCTGAAGTTTGTGCGACTGCTACAGCAATTGGAGTTACAAGAGTAATTGTTCCAACTGAAGTTCCCATTGCAACAGAAACAAAGCAGGAAACAATAAATAATACTGCAGCGGCAAACTGTACAGGAATAATAGAAAGCATAAAGTATGCAACGCTTGAAGCAGAACTGCGGCCAACAACACCAACAAACATTCCTGCAACAAGGAAGATTAAAATCATTGTAACAATATTTTTGTCACCAACTCCCTTTCCCATGAGCTCAAGCTTTTTATCAAAAGAAAGCGCTTTATTCTGAAAGCATGCAACACAAAGTGCAATCAAGAATACAACAACAATCGGGATATTATAAAAGCCCATTGGAATTTTAAGAACGTATTCAAAAATAATTCCAAGACCAAGATAAAGAACAAGGAATACACCAATAGGGATTAAAGCTTTTGGGTTTGATTTTTGATTTTCCATAGTAATACCTCTACTCCAATATTGCGCCTTTGTCGGCAGATGAAACTAATTTTGCATAGCGTGCAAGATAGCCAGTATTTACTTTAGGCGCAGGGGCCTTCCATTCTGCACGTCGTTTTGCAAGTTCTTCTTCGCTTACTTCAAGAGTAATGCTGTAAGCATTTATATCAATTGTAATATTATCACCTTCGTGAACAAGGGCAATTGGTCCGCCAACTGCTGCTTCTGGTGAACAGTGCCCGAGAGAAGCACCGCGTGTTGCACCACTAAAGCGTCCGTCTGTAATAAGAACTACATCCTTATCAAGGCCCTGTCCTGCAAGAGCGGCTGTTACAGCAAGCATTTCGCGCATACCAGGTCCGCCCTTTGGTCCTTCGTAACGGATTACAACTACATCACCCTTGTTGATTTTGCGTCCCTGAACTGCAGCCATAGCTTCTGATTCATCATCAAATACACGGGCTGGTCCTGTGTGCTTCATAAGCTCTTTAGCACATGCAGAGCGTTTTACAACAGTTCCGTTTGGAGCAAGATTACCAAACAAAATTGCAAGTCCACCATTATCGCTGAATGGATTTTCAATTGGGCGGATAGTTTCTGGATCACGGTTTACAACGCCTTTAATATTTTCTGCAACAGTTTTTCCAGTTACAGTAATCAGTGAAGTGTCAATTAAGTTTTTCTTTGCAAGCTCTGCAAGAACGGCCTGAACACCACCTGCTTCATCAAGCTGGCACATAAATGTATGACCGGCAGGCGCAAGATGACACAAGTTTGGAGTTCTGTTTGAAATTTCATTAACATCATGTAAGTCAATCTGGATACCTGCTTCGTGAGCAATTGCAGGAACATGAAGCATTGTATTACTTGAACAGCCAAGAGCCATATCTGCGGCAAGAGCGTTCATAAAGTTTTGTTTTGTAAACATGCGGCGTGCAGTAATTCCCTTATTGAGCATATCCATAACTGCCATACCGGCTTTTTTAGCAAGAGCAATACGGCGGCCTGTTACTGCAGGAATTGTTCCGTTACCAGGAAGACCAAGTCCGATTGCTTCTGTAAGACAGTTCATTGAGTTTGCAGTAAACATACCAGAGCATGCCCCGCAACCAGGACATGTATATTCTTCCATCTGCTCAAGCTGATCTTCGTTAATGCGTCCACTTGCAACAGCACCTACTGCCTCGAACATATCACTAAGCGACAAATTGCGGCCTGCATAAGGATTTGAAGGATCATTTCCAGGAATGCGTCCAGGAAGCATAGGACCTCCGGAACAGAAAACTGTAGGAAGGTCCAGACGAGCAGCAGCCATGAGCATACCTGGAACAATCTTATCGCAGTTAGGAATCATAACAAGAGCATCAAACTGATGAGCCTTTGTCATACATTCAATTGAATCAGCAATAAGTTCGCGTGTTACGAGAGAATATTTCATTCCTTCGTGGCCCATTGCAATTCCGTCACAAACACCGATTGCAGGAAACTCTACAGGAGTTCCACCAGCCATGCGGATTCCATCCTTTACAGCCTGAGCAATGCGGTCAAGTTCTATATGTCCCGGAATAATTTCGTTTTTAGCACAGCACACCCCAATAAGCGGGCGGTCTAATTCTTCTTTAGTATAACCCATTGCATAAAACAATGAGCGATGAGGTGCACGTTCTACACCCTTTTTTGCGTTATCGCTTTTCATGATTTTTTACCTCTTGTTATTCTTTATCCTGAATAATCAGTTTTATCAATGTATCGTTTTTGTTTCTGATATTTTGTTTTTGTTCAGCAAGAGCGCTGGCACTCAAATCTATTCTTGAATACTCACAAATCTTACGGCCATATTCAGAAAGTGTAGATGCATTTGCAGCCTGACATGCAAACACAACATTGCGGTTGCTTACATAAAGTCTGTAGAATTCCATAAACTCATCGTTGTCTACAGGCAGACCATAAAGCATAAAGATGCGTTTATAATCCTGAATCTGAGCAAAACGACGGGCAATGGCCTCGAGCTTTTTAGTAAAATCATTGCCTTCAAGCATTTCTGCAATTACAAATAAATCGGCATCGGCAGGAGGCCTTCCTGCAGGCTCGCATTCAATTACACGACTCAAGCCTACACTTTCAAGAATAGCCTGAGTTTTAGAATCTGTTATTTTAACAGTAACAGCAGCAATTTCATCTTCTTCTTCATCAGGAACAGAAGAGCCGGAACCACTGCTTCCTCCAAACAGATTTGCAAGTTCTTCTGTAGAAACTGCACCTGTATGGAATTTTTCTTCCTGCTCTTCTTCTTCGGCTTCCTGTGCTACAGCCTGTTCTGCAACATCATCACCAGAAATTTCTGCGCTAAAGTCATCATCATCTTCAAAAATGTCTTCGTCTGTATAAAAGTCTTCTATTTCTTTATCAACAGTATCATCAACATTTTCTTTGAGGAAACTTACACCAGCCGGCTGAGCACCTGCCACGCGCAGACGCAATTTATCTCCATCTTTAGTGCGCTCATATAAACAGCCGTCTTCTTCGCTTACATAAAAATATGGGTTATCTTCAGAAATCCTTATATTGCGGATATTAGGACAATCTTCAAAAGCTTCATCATCAAGCTCTCGCAAGAACTCAGGTAAAACAAGTGTTGTAAGCTTAGTACAACCAGCAGCTGCACGTGCTTCTATTTTTTCTACAGTAGAAGGAATTACAAGAGAAACAAGAGAGCTGCAGCCTTCAAAAACAAACTGCGGAAGCTCGCGGATGCCTGCCCTGAAAGGAATTTCCGGCAAGCTGGAACAATTCTGGAACAAGCCTTCTGGAAAAGAATAAACAACATTAGGCATCTTTACTTTTACAAGCGAAGTACAGCCCGAAAATAAATAAGGAGGAAGTTCAGTAACTTTTTCAGGAAGCCTGACACTCTTGAGGTTTGGAGAATCTTTAAAAAGTGCAACACCAATTCCCAAAACAGAATCAGGCAAATCTATTTTTTCATAAGGACATTCGGTAAAAACTTCTTCATCAACATAATGAGCACCAAATGGAATGCGTCCTTTAAATTCATCAGTTTCTACATCAACGCCAAGAACTGTATGAAGGTCAGGAGTGTACAAAAGTCCGTTTTTTCTTACTATTTGTTCCATTCTTCTATTGTATTATGTTTTTACTTTTATCGCAATAAAAATAGAACCTAACCCTCTCTTGTCCTTCAAAACTTCTACTTGTGAAAGATTCAAAACATAATTCAACTTTAAAAAATGCAAAAAATGTTCTATAATTTTAACAATGATTTTTAGCAATTTCTGCAAGAAAATTACGTTTCTTTTTGCACTATCCCTGTGTCTCACAGCGACTCTCAGTGCCCAGTCATTAAAAATTCCAATGCTCATGGCCGAAAAAAACGTAAACGGACTTGCATGGAGTCTTGATTCCGCCCTTTTTGCATATACTGATGGAAAGGATATTGTAATTAGGGATACAGAAAACTTTTTTGTACGTCATACGATCAAAACACAGTATAAAAACATTATAGAAGTACGTTTTGTAGATCCAATTTTTGATGCATCCGAAGAAAATCGGGATTATGTCCTTTTAGTAACAGATTCAAATATTATAGAAATTCATCAGCTTTATTTTTTTGAAGATGATATTGGAAATAAAATTTGTGCAGATGATTTAATTTTTCAATTAAAGGGATCAGAAAATATCAAGGCTTGCTCGTTCACATGTACTCCTGATATCAGATTTATAGCAATGGGCTACGAGAACGGAACTTTTAGTCTTTTTAATTACAATACAATTTCTGAAGAATACATCGAAGAAAGTTACGAAATTGGAGAAACACCTCTAACTTCAATAGATATAAACTCTAACCAGAACATGCTTCTTACCAGCACCGACAACGGAATTATTTATATCTGGAACAACAGAATGGATGCACTGTCAAACTTTTTGTATGATGATGAATACAGCAGGCGCGTTTTCTTTAATAATGATGATGATTATCCGGTTCTGATTGCAAACACCCCGAACTCAATTGCAAAATATAATATTTATTCTCAAATAAAAGATGGTCCATCTATTGAGAATGAAAACATCATAAAAGATTTCTCGGTTTCTGTAGACAGACAAACAGCCCTTGTTCTTGATACTAAAAACAGACTTAATGTTTATAATCTTAAGGATTCAGCATTTATAGGATTCATTCCTAACTTTTCTGATAGTCCTATTACAGCTTTTCAAATAGATAATTCTCAGACAAGATTTTTGATTGCACACGAAGATAACACAATTCATATTCTTGAAATAAGCAAGGTTCTTTTCCCTAAAAATTCAAAGCTTCCAAATACAAATGTAATTCAGATGGATGAGGAAGATGCTCTCCAGCGTCTTTATGATGAAACTGAAGACGAAATTATACAGCAGGAACAGACTGTAGAAGAATCAGAAACCGAAGACGGAAAACATCTTTACGAAGCTCTTGCAATGATACGCTATAAAAACTCTGACACAATAAGCTTCCGCCTTAAAGGAACAGTAACACCAGGTCCATATCGTTTTGGAGCAAGTTTAGCAGCAGGATACACCGCTTACAGATTTATACAGCCTTTTTATTTTGGCGGATTTTTAGAACCAAGTTTTGGATTCCCTAAAAAAGATTTCCCATATAAATATTCGTTAGACGGGGCCTCAATCTCAAGCCCAATAATTGTCGGCGGAAAACTTTATTTCCCTTTTGGAATCTGTGTATATCCTTTCCAGAAAAACATTGAACTGTTTGTAGATTTTTCTCCAGGCATCTCAATGAACATACTCTGGAATGGAAAATTTGATAAAGCCATAACAAGCAAGCTTTTCACAGGTTTTTATGGTGCTCTAAGAACTGGTGCTACTTACAAAAATTTCACAGCTTACATCGAAGGTAATTACGATGCAGTCATGGGCTTTGGGTTTAGTATTGGCATTGGATATAATTTGAATATTATATTTAATCAGACAGATTATGAAGAAGATCCTTCGCTGGAATAAAAAAAACGAGGGGAAAGTCTTCCCCTCGCTTCAGCCCGCATTTGCGGTCTTGCGCTACCCCTTCAAGCGGGGGATAGCCCCCGCAACACCCCCAAACTATTAGTCTGTAAGGTAAATTGTGAATGGATAACTTACAGTGGTCATTGCATGTTGTGCTTCTACTTTACAATTATAAATTAAACCAGATGGGAGTTGCTTTAATTTAAATGTAAATGTATTTGCAGTTCCTACAGCTGCTACATCAGTTATTTCTCCGTTGTAGAACACATAACCACCATAACTAATAGAAAGACTAATGGAATCATAATTCCATGTAGTCGTACTCGGTAATGTTACAGTGACAGTAGTTGTTGCTTCAGGATTAGTTTCTTTGTTATATCCAAGTGTTGTTTTTGATGCAACATTTGTATTTACAGAAGAAAGATTTGCGGCAGTTATTCCAAAACCTGCTACATAATCAGCTACAGTATCAACAATGTCATAATCTGTATCTTTGTAGAAGTTTACATAAGCTTCTCTTGAGAACATTGCGTAAAGATCCAGGTTCTTATAATCAGAATATGGATCAGGACTATAAGTTGAACCTGTATCATCTGGATATTTCTCGCCTGTCGAAAGATTTGTTACCCAATAAATCCAATCTGCAGCACCATTATACAAATATGGAAGAGCTGTGGTTCCTAAACCTGTGCCTGCTTGTTTTACAGGGTTAAGAACTGTATAAGGTTTATTATTGTTGGTTTGACTCCAATAATAAATTTTTGGCAAGGTATCTGTATCACTTGTTTTTGCTCCACCAGTATTCCATTTACCGCCTTGATTATAGTATTTTACTCGATATCGGTTTATAGTCGAAAGCGTACCGCTTTCAGCTAAAACATTTGCAGGTGGTGTAATTGTTGTAATATATACTGCATCATCAGAATAACCTGCATTGTTTTCTGAATAAAGTCTTGCAATATAACGTTTACCCAATTCAAGATAAATATCAAGCGAAGTACTATTAGCAAAAAGAGAACCCGATTTATAGAACATTCCGTTGTTCACTAATTTTACGTTATGGAGATAATCGAATGTGTATTTATTATTGTATTTTGTTGCATCATTCCAAATAGCATCAAAATCATCAGCATTGGTGATTGTTGTAGCAATATCCTCATCACCTTTAAGTTCTACAAGCTCTAAAGCAAAGTTTGTTTCATTTACAACATTTGTTTGAGTCCATGTAAAATGAACAGAATAATGATTTTTAAATTCTGTTTCTTCATTATCATTAAATGAAACATTGAATGCACTTGGAGCTTCAGGTTTAGTACCAACAAGATTAGGAATTATTATAGTTTTTTGAACCTCTGTACCTGGCAAGATAATCAAAGTATCATTCCAAACATATTTACGAAGTTCCCCTTTTTTTGTAAATTCAACCTGGAAGGAATATGTACCTGGATCAATTTCTTTGTTATTTGCATTAAACGAAGCTCCACCTTCAAAAGCAGTTCTCGTTTCTAATGTATCATCTACAGTATCACTATCAGCATCATTGAAATATTTTATAAAAAGATCTTCGTTTGAATGTGATTTAACAGGTTCTCCAGTAACTATATTATAAATATATGCGGTTGCGGTATAACCATCAGGAATCGGCCATGGTACGTCAGCCGTTTGGTTATCATTATCATCGTCAATTTCTTCTAACTGTAATGTAAGATTAACCTTTCCTGTTTTGTGCAAGCCTTTTGGAGAAAGTGTGAATTTTATATTATTTGTGAAAAGCATATCAACATTTCCATATCCAACAAGGACAGCTTCGTCCATGATGTCATCAGGATCAGTTAATGGTGTGAAATTACTTGGATCAGCTGGAGGTGGACAGGCTGCAAGTGTAAGCTCCCAGTTGTAACAGTCAATATCAAGAATAACCTTTCCGTTATATGGATCATCTGTCTGGCTGCCTTCTGGACCAATTTTATCAGGGGTTACATCTACAACTTTTGGTGCAAGAGTCTGATCGCTTTGTGCTGTACCCCACAAATAGAAGACAAGTCCATCTCCAGTAGTAAACGCATCGGCCACAATAGTACGGTTCGCCTTTCTTGATGTGTCAAAAAGTTTTATGTTTTCATTTGATGTGATTGAAATCGTCAAAGGTTTTTTGTCACTACCTGTGAACGAACCAGTTGCACTTCCTTTGCAGGAGATAAAAGCAACAGTCAAGAGCCCAATCAGAATGAAACATAAATGTTTAATGTTCTTCATATTACTCCTCCTTGAAGAATTTTTCCTTTCCATATATTTGTTCATAAATTACAACCACACACCAGTCGGTGTAGGTTATATCATTATTACCAATTATGGTAAGCTTTAGAATATAAGTTCCAGGTCCTAAATATTCCTTTGGTCCCAACCGTGAATTTGGAACATAAAACCGGAACTCCCGTTTATTTTTACCGCTGTTTGGAAAAAAATCCAATTTGTCGGTAATATCAGTGAGAGTTGTATCTATCGCACTAGGTCCAGACTCTCGTTTTATAGAATTTTCTGTTTGATAGAAATTCCATTGATAAGTCTTGCATTTATATGGAGCTGCAATGTTGAAATTACCGTCAGAACTTACATTGTAAAGATCATCAAGCATTTTTTTTTCATCAAATCCTGGATCCCCAGGATTTTTAATCAGTTCCATATTTGTTGCAGGCTCATAATGGCCGTTGTAGTCGTTAAGCATAGTATTAACATCGTTTTTGCAACTGGACAGAAAAACCAGTGTAAAAAAAAGAGAAAATACACATATCATAAACAGACTGCATCGTTTCATTTTCTACACACGTCTACTTATATATTTTCGGCATAGGGGCCGAAAAAAAGCACAAAATTATCGGCAGAATTTAAACTTTTTTTAGCAAATTCTTCCAAAAACGCGAAAATTTTTTATTTTTTTGATTTTTTAAGTTTTTTGAATTGAATTTTGATTAATTCACTTGAGCAAAGGTGATTATACAGGCAGATGACTGATAATGCAAGTTTTTTTTTCTTAATTAAGAAAATCCTGCGATGTGATAATTCTGGTGCAGAAGGTTTCAAGAACCTGACGATCATGACTAATTACAAGACATGCACAATGCTGTGAAGAAACAATCTGCTTTATAAGATTTACGATATTTGCAGTATTGATTTCATCCTGCGAGGCAAATGGTTCATCAAGAAGGAGGAGCCCTTCGACAAGCTCAGGGACTGCACATGTATATGCGAACGCCCTTGCAATGGCAGTACGTTGCTGCTCTCCCCCGCTTAAGGTTTTTGCAAGATCATTTATTTTGTGGCCCATATTAAGCTTTTCAAGCCATTCTATTGCAAGGTCTTTTGCAGCCTTTTCATTCATCTTATTTTCAAGCGGAAGCATTACATTTTTCAAAACAGTCAACGAAGGAATAAGACGAGGTTCCTGGAATACATAAGAAATCGATAATCCTTCGACAAGCTCAGGGCCCACACCTGCAGTATTTGCAATGTGATTAAACAGACTTGTTTTTCCAGTTCCTGTTGGTGCAAAAAATCCGATTATTTCATCTTCAAAAACATCAAGTGAAAAATTTTTAAATAAAACCTGTTCGCCCGCAGTAAGATTAAAATCTTTAAGAAACAACACAAGATTTTTTTGTTTAAGTTCATCACTGTTCTGATTTTTTTCCATAGTCAAAATCCTGCATTACAAACTTGAAGAAATTCTTTTTACTGCATACATAAAAAGTCTTTCAATCACAAAGCTTACTAAAACTAAAATAATTGCAACAGCAATTACAGTAGATGTTTCAAGATGAATCTGGGCTTTCTGGAGCATAGTTCCTGCAGCATATTTAGGCAAACTCAAAACCTCCCCTGCCGCAACAACCTTCCAGGTTAAACCAAAAGAAGAAACCATTCCGTTCAACAAAAATGGAACAAGAGATGGAAACTGAATATATTTAAAAATCTGACGTCTGCTAAAACAAAAAACCTTTGCCATGCCCATAAGCTTTTCGTCGGCTTTTGAAAATCCATTTGCTACGGCTGTAGTCATAATCGGGAGCGTCATTAAAACAGAAACAAATACAGGAACTGTTCCAGACTTAAACCAGAAAAGTGCAATAAGTATAAATGCTACAACAGGAGTGGCACGTATAATTGCAAGTGGAAGTTCAAAAAAGTCGCGGAGAAATTTAGAAAATCCGGCTGCAATTCCAAGTGCAGTTCCAAGTACTACAGTAATTGCAAAAGAAATAATTACGCGTAAAAAGGTATGAGCAAATGCCTGCCAGAAAGCCTTTGTTTTTACAAGGCTTCCCATTGAACTAAAAACCTCAAACGGCGATGGTAAAATCAGTTCGGCATTTATCAATTTTGAAACAAAAAACCATGCAGCCAAAATCACCAGAACCGAGAGAATATAAGCTGCTATAGTTTTTGTTTTATTTATCATTTGAAATAAAAGTTATCGTCAGGAAGCTTTCCGCCAATAGAAGCAGAATCAAAAGCAAGGAAGATTTTTAAAAGCTCTTCAACCTTTTCTTTTACCTTAGGATTGTCAGAAGTCATGAAAACATAGTTTGCTTTAGGAACAGATTTTGCAATAATTGGAGCGGCAAGACCAAGTCCAAATTTTTCGCAAAGCTCGCCTGCTTCCTTTGGATTCTGCAAAGTTTTCTTAAATGATTTTTCGTATTCACCAAGGAAAGCTTTAAGTGCTTCAGGATTTTTTTCTGCAAAGTCTTTTGTTACAACAAGTACAGTGAGCGGATAGATTTTTCCTTTGCCTTCAAAATATTCATATTCGCTCTGCAAATCAACTGCAACTACAACCTTGTCTGATTTTATCTGAGCAACAGTAGCAAAAGGCTCTGGAACAACTGCATACTTAATTTTCCCAGAAATCAACTGAGCTGCAATCTGAGGTGTTGGAATTGAAAAATCAAGAGTTACGCCATTTTTAACATCTGCTTTAATTCCGTTTTTCTGCAAAAGATATCGGAACACATATTCAGGTGTAGCGCCCTGACCGGCAACAGCAACAGTTTTTCCTTTAAGATCTGCAAGCTGCTTTACAGAAGTATCTGTTGTAATAAGAGAAAGGTTTCCGTTACCAGTAATTCCACAGCAAAGGATTTTTCCGTTTGAACTGTTGTAAACCTTTGCGGCCACATTTGCAGGAAGGAAGCCTACATCAATTTCACCCTTGAGCATTTTTGGAAGAAGAGCCTGAGGATCTGCAAAAAGCTGAACATCTTCATTCAAAAGATAAGCAGAAGGAATACAGGTTGGACCATTTAAAACACCAAATTTAACCTTTTGTGCAAAAAGGCCTGCACACAAAAGCAATCCGGCAATCAATGAGAATATTATTTTTTTCATATTGAACCTCTAGTTAATCATTCTTTTCAACAAGAACAGGAACCTTTACGGCTTCTTTTTCTTGTTTTACAAGTTTGACCTTGATTTTATCACAAATGCATTCGATTGTCACACAGTTCAGTTCGTTATTCTGATTAGAAAGAATTTCTACCGAAAGTGGATCTTCGATTTCTTTGCGAATAAGGCGTTTCATCGGGCGGGCACCCATTGCAGGATTATATCCGTGTTCAATAAGATATTCCTTAGCCTTAGGTTTAATATTAATTGTGAGATTTTTATCTTTAAGTCGTTCTGCAAGCTCTGCAAGCTGAATATCAAGAATCTTAGAAACCTGTGCTTTTGAAAGAGCATCAAAAACAATAACATCATCAATGCGGTTTATAAGTTCAGGATTCAAAAGCTTTTTAAGCTCGTTCATTGCGCCTGCTTTAATTTCTTCATAAGCCATAACGCCTTCTGCAGTTCCAAAACCAACACGGCCTTCGTTTGTAATCTGGCGTGCACCGGCATTACTTGTCATAATGATTACTGTATTTCTAAAGTTTACTGTATGTCCAAGGTTATCGCTAAGTTCCCCTTCTTCGAGCATCTGAAGTAAAAGGTTAAAAATATCAGGGTGAGCTTTTTCAATTTCATCAAGCAAAATGACTGAATATGGATGACGGCGAACTTTTTCTGTAAGAATACCACCTTCCTGATATCCAACGTATCCTGGAGGAGCTCCAACAAGACGACTTGCATTATGCTTTTCCATATAATCAGACATATCAATGCGGATAAGCGATTCTTCGGAACCAAAAAGATATTTTGCAAGAGCCTTTGCAAGCTGAGTTTTTCCAACACCTGTAGGACCAAGGAAAATAAAAGATCCAACTGGATGCTTTGGAGAAGAAATGCCTGCACGGCTTCGGCGGATTGCCCCGGAAATACTTCTTACTGCACTGTCCTGACCGATTACTGTATTATGAAGTTCATCTTCCATATGGATAATGCGTTCAGTTTCAGAAGCAGTCATCTGCTCAACAGGGATGCCTGTCATTTCGCTGATGATTTTTTCAATATCTTCGGCTGTGACAACCTTTGCAGGACGGTTTCCGTTCTTTTCCCAAAGATTTGTATAAAGATTAAGTTTTTTCTTTAAGTCAATTACTTTATCGCGAACAAGCGCTGCACTTTCATAATCCTGATTAAGGACAAGATTTCGTTTTTCTTCTTCGAGTTCCTTTTTCTTTTCTTCAAGGAAAGCAAGTTCACTTGGGCGTTCTTCTTCAAGAATCTTTTTAGCGGCTCCTGCTTCATCAAGAATATCAATTGCTTTATCAGGCAAAACCTTTTCTGGCAAATAGCGTTTTGAAAGGCGAACAATTGTTGGAATTACATCATCAGCATAAACAACGTTGTGATATTTTTCATACTTTTCTTTGATTCCCTGAAGAATCTGTTCTGTTTCATCAACATTTGGTTCTTCTACCTTTACAACCTGGAATCGTCTTTCAAGTGCAAGGTCGCGTTCAATATGACGTGTATATTCTTTTGTAGTAGTTGCACCAATTATCTGGATTTCTCCACGAGAAAGAGCCGGCTTCATAATATTTGAGGCATCCATTGTACCTTCGTTTCCGCCTGCACCAATAATTGCATGAAGCTCGTCTATAAACAAAATAATATCTTTATCTTCCTGAAGCTCATTCAGGATTTTTTTCATTCTCTCTTCAAACTCACCGCGATATTTTGTACCGGCAACAACAGCTGCAAGGTCAAGCGAAAGGATTCTTTTTTTAAGAAGCTCTGTAGGAACATTACCGGCTGCAATACGCTGAGCAAGGCCCTCTACAATTGCAGTCTTTCCAACTCCAGGTTCGCCTGTAAGCACCGGATTATTTTTTGTTCTTCTTGCAAGAATCTGAATTACACGATGGATTTCTTTATCACGACCAACTACAGGATCCTGCTTTTTTTCGCGTGCAAGCTTTGTAAGGTCGCGGCTGTATTCAGAAAGGAAAAGCTCCTTTTTCTTATTCTGAGTTTTATCATTCTTCTGATTTTTTTGATTTTGAACTGATTCGTCAAAAACATCAAAAAGGCCGTTGCCATCGCCCAAAAGACTTTTGAAAACAGTGTCTACAAGCGATTCTGCCCTAGCCTGTCTTATAGAAGAATTGTGTTCTGTCTGAAGCTCCATAATAACAAAACGGGCATCCATAATTGTATAGTCAGCAGCTTTGAAAAATCTGTTTGTAATGCTTCCTTCTTCGCGGATTGCTGCTAAAAGAAGGTGTTCTGTTCCAATATAATCATTATGA